>JBEGNG010000268.1:0-3624 GCA_041182645.1 Planctomycetota bacterium | reverse complement strand
CGAACCGCAGGCTTCGCCTTCGGTCTTGTTGTTCACGTCGAGCGAGCAGGCCGAGGGCAGGTCGATCGTGATCGAGCCAGCGCCGGTATCGCCGTCAACGTACGAACCCATGCGGACGAGGTAGGTGTTGCCCTGGGCAACGGTCGCCGAGAGGGCCGAGGCGTAGTTCGTCACGCCGTCGGTGAGGAAGCACGTTCCACCCGCGCCGTCGTCGTTGCACACGACCAGCACGCTGGCGAGGTCGTTGTAATCGAAGCCGACCGGGTTGGCGCCCAGGTTGTAGACCGCGAGCTTGTTGTCGTAGCCCACCGTGCCGCAGGTCGAGATCGATGCCACGCCGTTGGCGGGGGCAACGAACTTCCACCACACGTCGTTGAAGAACGTGTCGGTGCCGGATCTCGTTGAAGAACGTGTCGGTACCGGAGTTGCAGCCGGCGCCGTCGTGGTTGGGGCCGTCCATGGTCGCGCCGGTGGTGTTGAAGGCGTAGGTGCCGTCAGCGGCGACGTTGGTCGGGCTCGTCGCGCAGTTGTTGGCCGGGCCAGTCGCGCAGTTGTTGGCCGGGCCAACCGGGGTGCACGAGTAGAAGCCGCACTCGGGGATCGCGATGTCGACGCACGACTGGTCCCAGCCGGTGTCGCAGCACGAGGGGAACAGGTTGCAGACGATGTTGCAGCAGGTCACGTCGTCGCAGCCCGGGGTCGCGTGGACCACGTTGCAGGCGCCGGCGCTGCCGCAGTTCGCGGAGCCCTGGGTGAAGGTCAGGAGCAGGTTGCCGGTGCCGGTGGCACCGTCCGGGGTCGGATTGCCGCCGTAACCACCGACGCGCACGAAGTACGTGGAGCCGGGGGTGACGGAGAAGCCGAGGATCTCGGAGTAGTACTGCTGGCACGACGAGTTGCCGCCGGCCGAGTCACCGTTGCAGGCGACTTCGACGAGCGAGCCGCAGGTGCCTTCGTAGAGCACGATCGACGTGTCGTACGACGCAGCGTCGCAGGTCGTGATGTCGATGGTGCCGGTGGACGAGGCGGTCCACTTGAACCAGACGTCCTTCTGGGTGGCGACCCAGTTCAGGTACGTGCCGGCGCACAGGGCGCCGCTCACGGCTTCTGGGCTCGGGGTGGCGGTGGCGGTGTTGAAGGCCGAGGCCACGCCCGAGACCAGGGTGGGAGCGCTGACGCACTCATCCTGGGCAAGGGCCGAGCTCGCGGCGCACAGTGCAGCGGTGAGGCTGCCGAAGAGACACAGGCGATTCATGGTTTCAGATCTCCTTCAGATCACGGGGTCGGACTGCACACAAGCGGGAATACGCTTCCCCACCACGCTGTCCGTGGACGTGGTGGGACACGTCGTCGAAAGATGACATCGAGGACAGCGAAGGGGCGAAAAAGTTTGCGAAAAACTCGCAGTTCTCGGCAATCGTGGGGCGGGTTCAGAATCATGGGCCAATCAACGACTTGGGTTCCGGAACTCGCGCGGCGGGGGCTGATAAAGGTCTGATAAGTGACATCCTCAGCGTGATCGGATCTGCCCCTGCGTCCGATACAGTCGCCCCATGCAGCCGGCAGCCGAGCGAGTGGTCGTGGTCACGGGCGCAAGTTCGGGCATCGGCGCAGCGACGGCGCTGGCGTGCGCCTCGGCGGGAATGCGTGTGGTGCTCGTGGCTCGCCGGCAGGATCGCCTGCGGGCCGTTGGTGAAGCGTGCGAGGCCCGGGGCGTCGCCGTGCACATGGTGCCGTTGGACGTGGCGGATCGAACTGCGTCGGACACGATCCTGTCCAGTGCACTCGAGCGATTCGGAGCGGTGGATGTCATCTTCGCCAATGCCGGCTACGGCACCCGCGCAAGCCTGGTGGACATGGAGGAGTCGGCGTTGCGCTCGATGTTCGAGGTGAACTTCTTCGCCGGCCTCTCCCTGTGCAGGGCGGCGGCGCGGCACTGGATCGCCACGGGCCGTCGGGGACACCTGATCATGTCATCGAGTTGCGTGGGCAAGTTTCCCCTGGCTTTTCATGGCGCCTACTGCGCCACCAAGGCCTCCCAGGCGATGGCCTGTGCGGCGCTGCGCGCGGAACTCCGGCCGCATGGCATCGCCGTGAGCAGCGTGCACCCGATCACCACCCGGACCGAGTTCTTTCTGGAGTCCGACCGGCGCTCCGGCGCCGCAGATGGGGGGGCCGAGCTGCCCGATCATGCGCCGTCGTTCCTCGTGCAGTCGCCCGAACGCGTGGCCCAGGCCGTGGTGCGCTGCATGCATCGACCGGTGCCCGAGGTCTGGACCAGTTCGTTGGTTCGTTTCAGCGCCGCCTTGTTCACGGCCTGGCCATGGCTGCTGCACCAGATGCTGGATCGACAGGCCGGCACGGAGCGGACGCAGGACCTTCGGCGTCGGCCGCCCGCGGACTGAGACGAGCGCCCGTTCAGGCGCAGCGGGGGCGCGGTGCGTCCGGCCCCTGGCCGAACTGCCTTCGGGCGCACTTCGAGGCGTACATCGCGGCATCCGCGTCATGCAGCGCTGCGTCGATGTCGCGACCGGCATCGAGGGTGGCCCACCCGACACTGGCCTGCACGCCCGCCACCGCGAGGGATTCCTGCGCGCGGGACGCAGCCCAGCGCGTGGCGGTGGCGTCGGATTCGAGCAGCAGCACGGCGAACTCGTCCCCGCCGAGCCGGGCAATGACGTCCGAGTCCCGGAACGCGCCGCGGATCACCTGCGCGGCATGGCGCAGCAGCGCATCTCCGGCCCTGTGTCCGTAGGCGTCGTTCGTGCGCTTGAGCTCATCGAGGTCGATCATGACCACGCCGGCGGCCGAGCCGTAGCGCTGGATCCGGCCGGCCTCCGCGTCTGCGATGGCATGCCATCCCCGACGGTTGTAGAGCCGGGTCAGGTGATCGACGGTGCTTTCGTTCTCGGCTCGCTCGGCCCTGCGCCGAAGCTGGTCGGCGTCGTGGCCCGCCTGGAGCGCGAAGCCGATGATCGATGCAGCGTGTTCGATGAGCGGTCGGTGCGCCGCGATGGACGCAGCATCCACGCCGCGGTCGAGTCCGGCCAGCGTTCCGAAGCACTCCGCTCCAAGGTCGCTCGGAGTCCAGCCCACCGGAACGCCCACGTAGGTCGTGCAACCGGCGTCGTCCAGCAAGGCGTGGGCACCCGCACCGAGGGCCCCGCCGCTCCGGTCAAGCGTGATGCATCGACCGCTGCGGACGACCTCGGAGCAGGGCGTGTCGACCGTCCGGTAGGACTGGCCGGGTGCGATGGGGTGTTCGGATCGCCCCGCCACATGCAGCACGATGTGCTCGTCCGCACGATGCCGCGCGACGAACCAGGTGCGCAGCGGCGTGGTGCTCGCCAAGAGGTCCAGCGTGTCGCCGATGATGGTTCCGGGTTGCACCGCCGATGGCTCGGCACCGCCAAACGCACGCGTGGACTGCATGGATGGACGATCCGATGTGAAGGGCGGCCCGGCAAGTCGATGAAGCGGAAAGTCAGCCCGCTCCGGGTGTGCCGACGCTTGGCAGGCACGGTTCCGGGACTAGGATGAGGTCATGGTGCTCCCGTCCCGGCTGCTGCTCGTCGTCGCCATCCTGGCCGCGGGTGGTGCCTGGATGGCGCAATCGGGGGTTCC
>JBEGNG010000267.1:0-4296 GCA_041182645.1 Planctomycetota bacterium | reverse complement strand
CAGGCGCGGCGCAAGCGCCGGCTGAGCTACGAGGACGGGGCCTATTACTACGATGGCAGCCCGACAGGTCATCAGCAGAAGGTCTGCCGCAACGACCTCGAAGGCTACGACCGCGAGGTGGAGCTGCGAAACGCGGAGCAGCGCTTCGCCAAGCACATCGGCGCTGCGCGGTACGAGGACATCCCCGCGCACATGATCCGTCAGGTCGCTCTCTGGCGCCGGCAGCCTCCGCCGGCGTCGTCGTACATGAGCAGCGCGGCTGGCATGTGCGCCGAGCGGCAGCCTCAGTTCCACGACTTCCAGCAGAAGAAATACAAGCCGCTCGATCGCGACGCGGTCATCCGCATGGCGGCTGCTGGCATGTCGCGGCATGTCGCAGGGGCGGATCGCCACCGCGCTGGGTGTCGCGCAGTCCAGCGTCCAGCGCGTGCTGCAGGCCGCGCGTCGAGGCACGCCATGACCGAGCCGCAGCTGCGCCGCTGGCACGGCGTCATCCATGGCGAGCCCGCGTCGAAGGCGAACTCGCGGCAGATCGTGAAGATCGGCGGGCGCCTGCGGGTCATCAAGTCGCTCAAGGCCCGCCGCTACGTCGCCGACGTTGCGCGCCAGGTGGCGCCGCTGCCCGAGGACAAGCAGCTGCGCGCGCCGATCGCGATGACCGCGCATGTCTTCTACGCCACCGAGCGGCCGGACCTCGACCCCAGCCTCATCCTCGATGCCTTGCAGGGCCGCGTCTACGCGAACGACCGCGCGGTGCGCGAGATGCACCTCTTCCATCACATCGACCGCGAGCATCCGCGCGCGGAGATCACGCTGACCGAGATCGACGACTGAACCGCGACAGGGGAGAGACATGAAAGCGCAGCAGAACCTCGACACCGCCGCCGAGCTGGTCGGCGGCGACCGGGCGAAGCAGCACGGCGACGCCCGCCGGCTGCACGAGCAGGTCGCGCGCCTGTGGCGCGAGTACCTCGACGATGGCGGCCCGGTGCGGGTCGACATCGACGCCGCCGACGTGCTGGCGATGCTCGCGCTTCTCAAGATTGCGCGCACGCAGCACGGCGAGTTCAACCGTGACGATTGGGTCGACGCGTTGGGCTACGTCGCGCTGGCCGGCCAGGTCGCCGAGGAGGACCACGAGCAGGAGACGCTGGAGCGTCGCGCTGCCGAGGCGCCGGTGTACCGATGAGCGGCTTCGCGCAGCACGGCATCGAGCATGTCAGCGCCTCGTCGCTGAACCTCTGGGCGTCCGAGCCCGCCATGTGGGTGATGGAGCGCCTGCTCAAGATGCGCTCGCCGGTCGGCCCGGCCGCGCATGTCGGCACCGCCGTCGAGGCGGGCGTCGAGTACGCGCTGCTCAACCCCGACAAGCTTCACGACGCGCTGCCGGTCGCGCTCACGAAGTACGACGCGCTCTGCCAGGACGCCGACGCCAAGCTGAAGATCGCCGGCATGCTCGAGCAGGCGCTCAAGCAGCTCGCGGCCTACGGCAAGCCGGACGTCCCCGAGGATGGCCGCCAGCACCGGGTCGAGGTCACGCTCGAGGGCGTGGCGGTGCCGTGCATCGGCTTCACCGACTTCGTGTTCCACGGTCACGGCGTGATCGTCGACCTCAAGACGTCCTCGACGCTGCCGTCGGCAATCAAGGCCAGCCACGCGCGCCAGGGCGCGGTGTACGCCGCTGCCTTCAACAACTACGGCATGCGCTTCTGCTACGCCACGCCGAAGAAGTCGGCGGTGTACGAGCTCGAGAACGCGCGCGACCACCTCGCGGCGCTGGCGAACATCGCTCGCCGCCTTGAGCGCTTCCTTGCGCTCTCGCGCGATCCGCACGAGCTCGCCGCGCTCGTCTGCCCAAACTACGACAGCTTCTACTGGAGCGAACCGCAGGCCCGCGCCAACGGCCTGCGCGTCTTCGGCTTCTGAGAGAACCGCGGCCGGCGGTTCCCGGCCAGACACCGGAAAAGGACACACGCACATGGCACTCGGCATCCCCACGGGCGGCAACCGCACGCCCATCGTCAAGTTCGACGCGCGCGCCGGTCGCTGGTTCCGCGTCGACGGCAAGGACCAGGTCACCGACGTCACCAACGGCTTCACCGCGGTCTTCGACCTCGCGCAGATCGAGATCGGCTGGGCCAAGTTCGCCGCCGGGCAGCCGCCCGACACCAGCTTCGCGCGCGTCCCGGCGCCGATGCCGGCGAAGCCGTCCGAAGATCACCGCCGCGCGGTCAAGCTGCACGTCAAGCTCGCGAAGTCCCTCGGCGGCGACATGCGCGAGCTCATGACGCAGGCCGCGATCGTCATGCAGGCGATCGACCAGCTGCACGACGCCTACAGCGCCGCGCCCGAGGCCGCCGAGGGCAAGCTGCCGGTGGTGGCCTGCCCGAGCACCGAGGCGGTCACCATCAGCACGGGCGCCGGCAAGTCGACCAACTACAAGCCGGTCCTGCAGATCGTCAGCTGGGTGGCGCGTCCCGCCGAGCTCCCGCTGACCGACGCGCCGACGCCCAAGCCCGTCGCCGCCCCGGTCGCGCCGCCCGCCACGGGCTCGAGGACGGTGCCGCCGCCGGCGGCTGCCGCTCCGGTGTCCGCGAGCGGCGACACGGAGTTCTGACGCCGATCGACGACCTCGGCGTCACCTGCCGAGCGCCCCCGCTTCTCCTCCCCGGCGGCTGGGTGCGTGAGTGGTGAGCGAGCCGGAGCGGCATCTCCGGCACCGAATGCAGGGGTGCGTGATGTCCTACGATTTCGACAGCTTGCGTTTCAAGCGGTGCGATCACGCCGTTCCCCATCGAGTGCGAAGCAAGACGTGCAAGGATGGAAGGCTGCAGTACTACCTCCAGTGCGAACGCTGCGGGTCCAGTCGCGGCCAGCCGATCTCCAATCAGCTCGCCCTGGAACTGCTCAACGGCAACGAAGCTGCGCCGCAGGATCGCGAATTGACGTGGCGCTACTGGCGCTCCTTCGAGGAGCATCGCGCGCACACAAAGAACAAGTGGCGCGCGATGTACGACAGCTACATGCGCTCCGAGCAATGGGCGCAGAAGCGTCGCGAGGTGATAGAGCGCGACCAAGGCATATGCGGCATCTGTCGCGATGCAGGCATTTCCGAAGTTCACCATTTGACATACGAGAGGGTCGGGCGCGAAGCGCTGGACGACCTCGTCGGCGTGTGTTCGGCATGCCATGCGATCGAGCACGGGCGCGTTTTTGAGGCATTGGATCAAGAGCGCGACGTGGATCAGGCAAGCGGGTTCTGACGATGGAACCAGCACGCACGATCGACATGCAGCCGGGCACCGACGCCATCTCGTCGAGCTCGCATGGATCTCGCCCGGCAAGGGCTCCGGCGCCCGGCTGTTCGCCCTCGACCAGGTCGACGAGCTCGCCGAGCAGGCCGCGGCGTGGAACCTCGAGGGGCGCAACCTCTACCTCGGCGCGACGCTCAAGCACCCCGACACCGCGCCGTTCGCGCGCACCTCCGACAGCGACGCCGTCGCCGCCTGGGCGGTGTGGCTCGACCTCGACGAGCCCGGCTCGGTCGAGCGCGCGGAGCGGCTTGCCCGGCGCATGCCGCCGACCCTCAAGGTCACCACCGGCACGGTGCCGCATGTGAGGCAGCACTGGTGGTGGAGGCTCGAGGAGCCGATCGACGACATGGCGGCGCTGCGCGGGCAGCTTGAGGCGATCGCCGGCCTGTACGGCGGCGACGCCAAGGTGGTGAACCCCGGTCGCATCATGCGGCTGGCCGGCAGCATCGCCTGGCCGACCAAGCCCGGCCGGGTGGCGCAGCTGGTCACGCTGACCGAGGGCGGCCCGACCTACACCGCCGACATGATCGCCAGGGCGGTGCCATACGGCGCCGCCGCGCCGCGGGCTGCGGTGGCAGTGGCGGCTCCGGCCCCGCTGGCCGCCGCGCCGGCCAGCACCGGCTCGCTGGGCGTCCTCGAGGCCCAGCTCGACGACGGCCGCGAGGCGTACATGGTCGCCACCATCGCCGCCTGCCTGCGCGAGTTCATCGGCACCCACGGCGCCGCACCGACCGCCGACGAGCTCTATGAGGCCGTGTGGCCGCAGTACGACCGGAAGGTCGACTGGCGCTCGCGGCCCGGGCGCGGGCCGGAGGAGTGCAGGCAGAAGGTCGAGTACACGCTCCGCCGCTTCCACGAGGGCCGGATCAAGGGGCTCAGGAACGAGGAAGAGGCGGTCGCCAGCCACGAGGCCCGCCAGCAGGCCAGCGCTCGTCCTGCGCCATCCTCGCCCCAGCACGGGGCAGGGGAGGAGAAAGGGAGG
>JBEGNG010000266.1:0-3097 GCA_041182645.1 Planctomycetota bacterium | reverse complement strand
CACGCTCGAGCTCACGGCGAGGCTGGATGCCGAGCTCGATGCCTTCGAGTCGACCCTGCCCGCTGGCGTGGTCCTCAACCGCGGCGCCTTCCGCGCCGCCAGGTTCATCGAGCGCTCGGTCGGCAACGTGGGACGCGTGCTCGTCGAGGCCACCATCGTCGTCGCCATCATCGTGGTCCTCTTCCTCGGGCACTGGCGCGCCACGCTGATCACGCTCACGGCACTCCCCCTGTCGCTCGCGGCGGCGGTGGCGGCGCTGTGGGCGCTGGGGCTCTCGCTGAACGTCATGACGCTCGGCGGCCTCGCGGTCGCGATCGGCGAACTCGTGGACGATGCGATCATCGACGTCGAGAACGTGGTGCATCGGCTCCGCGAGCGCGCCGACGTGCCCGCATCCGAGCGGGAGCCGATCATCCGGACGGTCATCGCGGCGAGCAACGAGGTCCGTGGGTCGGTGGTCTTCGCGACGCTGATCATCTGCCTCGTCTTCGCGCCCCTGCTCCTGCTCGGCGGCCTCGAGGGCAGGTTCTTCCAGCCCCTGGGCATCGCCTACATCGTGTCGATCCTGGCGTCGCTGCTGGTGGCGCTGACGGTGACGCCGGCGCTCTGCCTGCTCCTGCTTCGCCGGACGGCGGATCGCCCCTCCCGGGAACCCGCGCTCGTCGCGGGGCTCAAGCGTCGCTACGCCCGGTGGCTCGAGGCCGTGATCCTGCACCGCGGCCTCGTGCTCACGATCTCCGCCGTGGCATCGATCGCCGCGTTGGTCGTCGCCTCGGGCTTCGGCCGGTCGTTCCTCCCGTCCTTCCGGGAAGGCACGTGGAACGTGTTCCTGATGTCGCCGCCGGGCACATCCTTGCCCGAGAGCGACCGGATCGCACGCGCCATCGAGTCGCAGGTGATGGGGATCGACGGCGTCTCGACCGTCACGCGACGGACCGGCCGCGCGGAGCGGGACGAGCATGCCGAGCCGGTCAGCAACTCCGAGCTCGAAGTCACCCTGGACGCCGATGCGGATGCCGACGCGGTCCGACTGGACATCCTCGCCGTCACCGATGCGGTGCCGGGACTCACGACCATGCTCGGGCAGCCGATCGAGCATCGCCTCTCGCACGTCCTCGGCGGCACGCCTGCCGCCTTGACCGTGAGCATCGAGGGCGAGGACCTCGCGGTGCTTCGGTCACTCGCCGGCAGCGTCGCCGGCGTCCTCGAAGCGATCCCCGGCACCAGCGAGGTCGCGGCCGGGCGTGAAGTCCTCGTGACCAGCCTCCCCA
Organism: Planctomycetota bacterium; assembly: GCA_041182645.1. Taxonomy (GTDB): domain Bacteria; phylum Planctomycetota; class Phycisphaerae; order Phycisphaerales; family SM1A02; genus SYIB01. Next base: position 1,826 of record JBEGNG010000266.1, on the reverse strand, counting down.
TCCGGTACCGGCCGCAGGACCTGTCGATGGTCGGCCTCACGCCGGGCGATGCCGCGCGTCAGGTCGGCTGGGCGCTGGGCGGTGAACCCGTCGGGACCGTCATCGACGGCAGGCGCCGCCTGGACGTCGTCGTCCGACTGGCCGAACCGGACCGATCGTCGATCGATGACGTCCGACGCCTGGTGCTCCGTGATCCGCGCGGCCGCCCGGTGCGGCTCGAGGAGGTGGCCAGCATCGATGCGGAGCGAACGAGCAACCTCATTGCACGCGAGGGTGGCCGCCGCCGCGCGATCGTGACCTGCAACATCGAGCCGGGCGCCGACCTTGCAGGCATCGTCGAACGGGCCCGCGAGGCCGTCGACCCGATCGTCACGGCGCAGGGGTGCAGCGTGCGGTTCGGCGGCCAGTTCGAGGCCCAGCAGTCGGCGCAACGCACGATCTGGTTGGCGGGGCTGGCCTCGCTTGGGATCATGGCCTGGCTCCTCCGCTGGTCGACGGGCCGGCTCGGCCATGCACTGGTGGTCATGCTCAACCTTCCGCTGGCGATGATCGGCGGCGTCCTGGCGGTGCTGCTGGTCGACGGCTGGTCGTGGTCGGACCGGGGCGTCGAGTTCCATGTCCCGAACCTGTCGATCGCCTCGTTCGTGGGTTTCATCACGCTCTTCGGCATCGCCGTCCGCAACGGCCTGCTGCTCGTGAACCAGGTCGGTGCTCTCGAACGGCGCGGCGTGCCGCAGGACGAGGCGATCCGGCAGGGATCCCTGGACCGCCTCGTGCCGATCCTCATGACGGCACTCACCGCGGCGCTCGGACTCGTGCCGTTGGTGCTGGCCAGCGGACAGCCCGGCAGCGAGTTGCTGGCACCGCTGGCTGTGGTCGTGCTCGGAGGGCTCGCCTCATCCACGGCCCTCAACCTCTTCGTCGTCCCGGCGGCCTGCAGCCTGCTGCGCCGCCATCCAACCCGGCCGGCCCCGTCGCCCGCCGATACCGTGTCCTGAAGGAGTCAACCATGCACGCCATGAATCGCCTCGCGTCCGTCCTCGCCACCGGTGCCCTGCTGCTGTCTGCGTGTGGCAAGGGTGCGGATGCTCCCGCCCCCACGTCCGATGGGCATGCTCATGCCCCGGGCACCCATGATCACGACCACGCCCCCACCGACGATCACGGCCACGGGCCGACGGTCGAGCTCGGCCAGTCGCAGCACGGCGGACACACGGTCCGCGCATCCCGCGACGGCGAGCTGAAGCCCGGCGGCGAGGCGCCGATCGACGTGTGGATCACCGGTGGTGAACCCGTCGCCGCCGTCCGGTTCTGGATCGGCACCGAAGATGGATCGGGTGCCCTGAAGGCCAAGGCTGCGCTGGAGCGGGACAATTGGCACACCCACGCCGAGGTCCCCGAGCCCCTGCCCGCGGGCAGCAAGCTCTGGGTGGAGATCGAATCGACCACGGGCACGATCGTGCTCGCGGGCTTCGACCTGAAGGCCTGACCCCACCAACGACGGCCAGGCCGAGCATGCGGCGCCCGAGGCGACGATCATGTCGCCCCGGACGCCGTTGTTCTGCTCACTCGATCCCGCTCAGCGACGCCCGCGCGTCGGGCGGTTCCAACCGCGTGCATTCGCCGGACGCTGGAGCTCACCCGAGCCGCCGGATGATCCGCCGGCGCTGCCGGTGGACGAACCAACCGACGCACCGGGGCGAGGCCCGGTCTCGAACGCCGCGGCATCGCGCTGGTGCCCCTTGGGCGAGGCGTGCGGCGCGGCATGGCTGCGCTGCGACGACCGATCACCACGAGGCTCCGGACGACGGTCACGACGCTCGCCG
>JBEGNG010000265.1:0-3110 GCA_041182645.1 Planctomycetota bacterium | reverse complement strand
CAACCCTTCCGGGTGTCCTGGGAACTGCTCGGCCAAGCCGACGGACACGTGCGCGGCGATGGGACGCTCGAGGCCATGCCGCGCGCGATCGAGCTGCTCAATGGCACCTGGATCGAGCTCAGCGGGTACTACGCACCGGCCGTCATCGCACCCTCGACCGATGAACTCGTGTTCATGCTGAACCGCTGGGATGGGTGCTGCATCGGCCTGCCGCCCACCCCGTACGACTCGGCGCTCGTGAAGACGCGCGCGCCGGTCGACTTCGCGTTGCAGCACCAGTTCCGCTTCGGGACGCTCCGTGGGCGGCTGGTGATGGAACCGTTCGCCCTCGGTGGGCTGGTGCTGGGCCTCTACCGGATCGAAGACGCCGAACTGATGCGCTGATCGGCGCACCGAAGTCCTTCGGTTCGTGGTGGTGCGGCCGCGGCACGACACCATGCGTTGGGCCGCCCGCCGAGCACGTCACGCCAGGCATCCATCGCGGTTCATCGTCGCGAGCAATCTGCACGGACCGCACCGAACTTCCAGCGGGTTTCGTGAGTGCCCTCGTCGTGGGTCGTAGGTTGGCGCTCGTCGTGCAGCACCCGTCGCTGCCGGTTCCGCATCGCTTGCCTGGGGATCCTCATGTCCATCCTGCTCCCGACCGTCCCGTTCCTGAAGCACCCGTCCTGCCTGCTGCTGCCGCGTGCCGTGGCCTTCGCGCTCGCACTGTCGCCGAGCATGTGCATCCGTGCCTCGCACGCCGCCGAGGACAACGGCACCATCTGCCTCAATGAGGTGCGCATCGACCAGCCCGGCGCCGACAACGATGAATACGTCGAGCTCAAGGGCCCGCCCGGTGCATCGCTCGATGGCCTCTGGTTCGTCGTCGTCGGCGACGGCACGGCGGCCCAGGGCAGCGGCGTCATCGAGGTGTTCGTGAACCTGGCCGGCAAGACCATTCCCTCCGATGGCTACCTGCTCATCGGTGAATCGAGCATGACCGCCGCCACGCCCGACTTCGTCACCAACCTCAATTTCGAAAACACCGACAACGTGACGCACATGCTGCTGCGCGGCCTGACGGCGGCCAACGGGGCCGACCTCGATGCCGATGACGACTGCACGCTCGATCCGGGTTCCTTCCTCGAGATCGTCGATGCCGTGACCATCGGCACCGGCGCACTGCCGCCGATCGCCGGTGCGGAGTGCGGCTACGCCACCACCGTCGGCCCCGAGAAGGATGCGCAAGCCATGCACATCCTGCGCTGTCGAAGCGGCGGCTGGGTCCGGGGCAGCGACGCCGTCGTGGGCGGCGACGACACGCCTGGCGCGGTCAACGGCTGCGACGCGACCTCGTCGGCATGCGCCGGCGACCTCAATGGAAATGGGTCCGTGGAGAACGCCGATCTGGGCATCCTGCTCGTGAAGTGGGAGTTCCCCGACCCGCTTGCCGACCTTGACGGGTCGGGGCTCGTCGACGGGCCGGACTTGGGCATCATGTTGTCGCGGTGGGGTGCTTGCCCGGACTGACTGCGCGCCCTGTTTGTGTTATTGGTGGTATCTATCATCGACATCATGCACGGCCGCATCACCGATCGTCGCCGGTACCCCGTCCCAATGTGCCGGTTCGAGCCACACCTGGCGCCGTGGGCCCTCGATGCCTGGTCGGCGGCCATCGGCGACCAGGTCGAGGCGGCCTGCGGGCTCGGTCGCTTCGCCCAGGCCCTTGGCGTGGCGCCCGCAGCCGATGTCGCCAGGCTCGAGCATGCAAGCGCATGGTCGCTCGGGGTGCCGTCCTTGGTGCCCCTCAGTGATCCGCTTCAGGCACTCGCTGCCCGACTCGGGATCTGGCACCCCTCGGCACCCGTCCTCAAGCCGGGTCGTCCGGACATGGGTCTTCTGGTGCATGCCCACCGGGTGTTGTGGGTTGGCCAACGACAGGCAGGCAAGCCACGCTCCACCGAGCTGCCGAGTCCAGCATTGCCCCGCGATCCGGACGGCACTCCCTGCCTCGCTCCTTCCCCGCGCGATGTCCTGCGCCTGGGTGCCTCGATGGACCAGGTGCTGGGCTCCACCGGCTCCTCGCTCGACCAGGTTCTGGTCGGCTCGGCCTGGCTCGTTTGGTCCATCGAGTCCACGGCACCACTGCCGGATGGCAACGGCGAGCTTGCCCTGCATGCGGCCTCGGCCTGGCTCTGCCACGCCGCCGGCATGCGCTCCACCGTGCTCGACCTCCACGCCAGCCTCGACCAGGAGGCGCATCGACGATGCCGGGTCGATCTCGCGGGTTCAGGTGCAACGGCAGCGTGGTGTGCTCACCTCTGGCGCACGGTGCGTCACGCCTGTGATGAGGGTCTGGTTCGACTCGCGTCGCTCGCGCGGGCCAGGTCCGCCATCGTCGAGCGCGCGGCCGCCATGCGTGCGCCGCGCCATCCCTGCGAACTCGCCGAACACCTCATGGCCTCGCCGATCGTCGATGTCCGCACGGTCGAGCGGATCCTCGGCCTCACCTTTGCCGCAGCCAACGACCTAGTCGAGCGATGCGTGGCCGCAGGCATCCTGCGCGAAGTCACCGGCCGTCGCCGTGGCCGGATCTACTGCTGTGATGAAAGCGCAAACGCGCTCGGCGACGTCACCAGCGCACTCGGGCAGGCATCCGTGTTGGGCGGCGCCGCCTGATGCGCGGGAACGCCATCGGCACGCATCGCGAACCTGATCACACACCCATCGCGACGGGGTCAACCAAGCCCGAACAGCTTGCGGACCATGCCGACCACGCCGGCGTCCCCACCCTCGGCCTGCGCCCCATCCTCGGTCGGTCGCGCTGCTGGTGACTGCTCGCGGTGGCTGGGCTTCACCGAGGGTGCCGACGCAGGCACTGCGGGTGCTTCGGCCGACGCCATCGCGACGGCGGCATCCTGCTCACCCTGCGCGGCGTCAGACCCGGCTTCGTCGGTCACGGTGCCCCGCTCCGGGCGTTGTTCCCACATCCAGGCCGCCATGCAGGCAGGCAGCCAATCGCGCATGCCACGCGTCCAGACCAGCGTGGTCCGCGTGCAGGCTCCTTGACCGATCAGTTCGTGCATCTCGGGCGTGCTGAGCGGGCCAATCGCCTGGCCATCCTTCGC
>JBEGNG010000264.1:0-3118 GCA_041182645.1 Planctomycetota bacterium | reverse complement strand
TCGTCGTCCTCCCATGCCTTCACGCCGAGCTGGTTCACCTGCGTGAAGTTCCAGGCGTGCGGCGTCGCCACGACCTGCACCTCATGTCCGTCGGCTCGCAGCGCCGCCACGAGTTCGGGCGCCTTGATCGTGGCCACGCTGCCGGTGATGCCCAGGAGGACCTTCATGCGTGCGGCGATTCTAGGGACCCCGAGCCGGCGGACGGCCGGGTCCGGTACGCATCGATCATCATGCCGGGCGCTGGGATCCCTTGCCGATCCATCGCATCGGGCACACGGCCCCGGTATCGTGGGCGTTCCCCAACCAAGGAGCCCGTATGTCGATCAGCCGCCGCGACTTCATCGTCACTTCCGCAGCCCTCGGAGCCGCAGGCTACGCATCGCCCTTTGCGATCGGCAGCCCGAACCAGCCGTCGAAGATGCTCAACATCGGCTTGGTCGGTTCGGGTGGCCGCGGCTCAGGCGCCGCCAACGACAGCCTGACCGCGAACCCCAACGTGCGCCTGGTCGCCATGGCCGACGTCGACCTGGCCAAGGCCAAGGCGGCGCGCGACGGCCTGAAGAAGGCACACGGCGACCGCGTGTCGGTCGACGATGCACGCATCTTCGGTGGCCTCGACGGCTACATGAAGGTCATCAACGACCCGACGATCGACCTGGTCATCCTGACCACCAGCCCGGGCTTCCGCCCGAGCCACATCAAGGCCGCCGTCGCGGCGAAGAAGCACGTCTTCGCCGAGAAGCCCGTGTGCACCGACAGCGCCGGCTACCGCACCTGCTGCGAGGCGCATGACCTGGCGCTCAAGCAAGGCACGGCGATCGTGACCGGCACGCAGTACCGCCGCCAGCCGAGCTTCATGGAGGCGATCAGGAACATCAAGGAAAAGGGCATGATCGGCGAGCCCGTCTCGATGACCGCGCGCTACGCGGCAGGCGAGATCTGGTACCGCGACCGCCTGCCCGGCCAGTCGGATGCCGACTACCAGATCATGAACTGGATGCACTTCATCTGGGCCAGCGGCGACCAGATCGTCGAGCAGGCCGTGCACAACATCGACGTGGTGCACTGGATGTTCGGCACGCCGCGCTCGGCCTTCGCGGTCGGCAGCCGCTGGCACCGCCCGGCCGACAGCGAGATGTGGGACAGCTTCAAGGTCGACTACCAGTTCGACGGCGGCCGGCTCTGCTCGTTCACGGGCCGGCACTGGCCCAAGGCCACGGGTGACTTCGACAACGTCGTCTACGGCAGCGAGGGCATCGCGTCGATCAAGGCGTTCTCCAACGGCAGCATCATCACCGACCGCAACGGCAAGGAACTCTGGCGCATGAAGGGCGACATCGGCGCCGCGTACCGCCAGGAACACAAGGACCTGGTCGACTCGATCGTCGCCGGCACGCCGATCGTCGAGCTGCGGCAGACCGCCGAGAGCAGCCTGATGGCCGTCATGGGCCGCGAGGCCGCCTACACCGGCCGCACCGTCGGCTGGGACGAGATCACCGGTGCGAAGCTCGACCTCTTCCCGCACGACATCGCCAAGGGCGTCGTGGCGAAGCCGTTCGTGCGCATCCCCGGCGAGTACGAGCTGGCCTGAACGCTGCCCGGGCCGGCGCTCAGCGCGCGCGGCGGTGCAGCCTGAAGCCCAGTCGCCTGGCCATGGCGCCGTGGTGGCGCATCAGCCGCCGCTGCATGGTCGCCAGGCCGGCCGGCTTGAGCGGCTGGCGCTGCAGTTCCAGCAGCAGCGCCATCTCGAAGAGCGTGCTCTCGCTCCAGTCGACCTCCTCGAGGAACCCGCTCACCGCGACCGCGCGGGTCGTGCGCAGGAAACGCTGGATCCGCTCCCGCGGCAGGTCGATCGTGCGGCAGCCGCCGAAGTGGATCATGCGGCCGCTGCACTGGCCGGCCAGCCGCTGCTCCAAGTCGTCGAAGTCCATCTTCTCGTCGCGCCGGCGCACGTCACCGGGCAGGAGCAGCCCGCGGCGCGTGTGGATCGAGAGCCAGAGCACGGGAAAGTCGCTGTGCGCCTGCTGCAGCCACTTGCGCAGGTAATGCTCGAGCTCGGCGCGCGTGGCCACGTCGCGGTGGATGTAGGGCACGCGGAAGTCGCCGGCGCGCAGGAATTCCAAGGCCGGGCGCACCGACACGGATGAGCGCAGGCCGAACCATTCGGCTTCGAGGCAGAAGATGCCCTTTCGCCAGATGAACACGCGGCCGATGTTAGCGACGCACGGTGCGGTGCGTCACCGGTCCCACACCAGGCGCACCTCGACGCCGTCGGCAAGGACCGGCGCCAGCAACGACTGCAGCAGCGCTTCGATGCGCGGCGCGCACTCGTCCTCGATCTCCTTCAGGTACGCAGGCTGCGAGGCCAGCTCGACGGCAGCGTTGCGCACTGCGGCGCGTGCACGCTCGGATCCATCGCCCACGAACGGATTGACGTTGTTCAGCCACTGGTCGTCGACCTCGACCTCGACCTTGCCGGGATCGACCTGGACGTACACCATGCGTCCATCAACGCGCGGCGCCGGGAGGTGCACGAGCAATGCGCCGCGACCGTCGCTGCCGATGAACTCCATGCGTTCCGGCGTCAGGCCGTCGAGCGGCACGACGTACTGCACGAGGTTGCCCGTGCTGCGGAACCGCGTGACGGTGGCGCCGAGCGGGACGCCCAGCCATCGGGTTTCCTCGAGGTCCTCGACGGTCACCTCGAGTTCGCGCTCGGCGACCTTCAGCCGGAGCTGTGGGTCAAGCTTGCCCACCGCCGCGCGCACTGCCGTCTGGATGTTCACCTGCGGCTTGAAGGCGTCGGCCAGGCGACCCACCGCGTCGGCAGCCGACTGCGCGACCGAGCCGACTGCGCCTGCGAAGATCCAAGTCGCAGCCACGATGCCGATGGCGAGGACCACCACGGCTGCCAGCGCAACGCCCGAGCACCCGGCGCAACCGCCCGAACGGCGAGGAGCTGCATCCGACGTCGAATTGACCATAGGGCAAGGCTACCTGAAGCAGGTCCTATCGGTTCCGGCGCTCAGGGCGTCCAGTAGGCCAGCATGTAGGCCAGGTCGCGGCCATCGACCGTGCCGTCGCCCGTGAAATCGGCGATCGGGTGGGCCTGGCCCCA
>JBEGNG010000263.1:0-3186 GCA_041182645.1 Planctomycetota bacterium | reverse complement strand
GGCAGGGTGATGGTCGTGGCCTTGGCCGGCGGGATGTTCGCCATGACGACCTCGCTCGAGCGCGCGCAGCCCGCGAAGACGCGGTCCTCGATCTCGGCCAAGGGTGCCGCACCGCGCAGGGCGCCGCGGCCGTCGCGCAGGGTCCGCGCACCGACGTACGCGAAGTACCGCAGCGTTCCGCCCGGGCGCAGCAGCGCGCGCAGCTGGAGCAGGATCCGCTCCACGAGTTCGGGCGGGAAGTTGTTGAACGGGAGCCCGCACACGACGTGGTCGAAGCCGGGCTCGAGCCGGGCCTCCTCGATCGGTGCGTTGATGAGCGCGACCTCGCCCGCCTGCGCCCGGTGCGCAGCGTTCCAGGGCTCCAGGATGTCCACCTCGAGCCTGACGCAGAAGTCGCGCGACAGTTCGACGATCACCAGCCGATCGCCGGGGCGCTTGGTCGCCAGGAGCGCGCGCGTGAAGGGGCCGGTGCCGGGACCGACCTCGAGCCAGCGCTGCGGCCCGCCGGTGCCGAGTCCCGCCACCATCGCACGGGCGAGCGCCGGCGACGACGGCATGATCGAGCCGGTGTTCCTGGCGTCCCGGAAGAACTGGCGCAGGAAGGTCAGCATGGGCGTGCGATGCTAGCGATCGCACCCGTCAGGCTGCACCGATGGCCTGCAGGGATTCGTGGCCGGTCATCGAGAGTGCGGCGCCGGCGAAGACCTGCCCGATCTGCTCGAGGTCCTTCAGCGCGCACAGTTCGACGGTGGTGTGCATGTAGCGGATGGGCAGGCTGACCAGGCCGCAGGGGATGCCGCCGTTGCGCAGGAAGATTGCGTCGGTGTCGGTGCCGCTGCGGCCCGCCGTGGCGGAGCGCTGCACGGTGATGCCCTGGGCGACGGCGGACTCGGCCAGCATGCGCGTGCAGGCAGCGTGCACCGGCAGGCCCACCGCGAGCTTGGGCCCGCCGCCGAGCTTGAAGTGGCCGTGCTGCGCGTGGCTGATGCCCGGGCTGTCGGTCGCGTGGCCGACGTCGGTGACGAAGGCGAGGTCGGGCGCCAGGCTCTGCGCGATCATCGCCGCGCCGTGCAGGCCGACTTCCTCCTGCACGGTGCTGACCGCGACCACGCGCACCTTCAGTCGGCTGCGCTCGGCGTGCACCAGCCGCAGCGCCTCGGCGGCCGCGAAGATGCCGATGCGGTTGTCGAGCGCGCGCGCCACCAGCAGGCCGTCGCCCATGGCCATCGGCCCATCGGCGAAGACGCCCGGGTCGCCGATGTTGAGCCGCGCGAGGGCGCCCGCCTGGTCCTTCGCGCCGATGTCGATGAAGAGCTCGTGCAGCTTGCGCACCTTGCCCTCGGCCGACTTGTCCTGCAGGTGGATCGCCGTCGCGCCGATCAGCCCGGTCACGGGCTCGGTCACGCCGGGCACGCTGCTCTGGAAGCGGATCCGCTTGCCCACGATGCTGCCGGCATCGATCCCGCCGATCGCACGGCAGTAGACGAAGCCCTGCGCATCGACGTGGTTCACCATCAGGCCGATCTCGTCGCAGTGGCCGCAGATGGCCAGCGTGCGTGCAGCCCCGGCCGGCTCGATGGCGGCGAAGCAGTTGCCGTGGGCGTCGCTCCAGACCCGGTCCGCGAACGGCTTGACGTAGTCGAGCCATAGGCGCTGGCCTGGTGCCTCGAAGCCGCTGGGCGTCGGGGTCTCGAGGAGTCGGGTGAGGAACGAGAGGCTCTCTGGTCGCATGGGCCGCGCATCCTAGTGCTCGCGACGGCGGCCCCCCGCAAACGACACCGCCGCAGCAGGCGAGCCGCTGCGCGGTGGGCTCGGTGACTGCTGCGGCGGGCGTGCGCCGCGTGGAGACAACGCGGCGCGATCCAGGAGGAGAAAGACGGTGGTCGGACGGGAAGCTCTGGCGTGCGGGTGGTCATGCACCCGCCCGTGGTGGTGTTCAGGTCGGTGGTCGGCGCCGTGCAGCACGGCATGGGAGATTCGACGCGCCCGGAGCGCCGGGCATCGTCGAGCGTTGCCGACGAAGGCGCCCGCCGAGTCGGCGCAGCAGGCCTCGGAGGCCGGACAGGTTCAGGTGTCGTGTCGAGCGCGGCATGCGGGACCTCCTTGCGGGTCCCCCCATCGACCCGAGTCCATACGGCTGCAAGGCCCGGGGTGTTCAGGCATTGTGTGCTTGGGTGGCTACATTTCCCTCATGTTCATCACTCCAGCAGCGTCCGGTGCACTCGTCGCCTTCGTGACATCCGGCACGGTCGACCTCCCACGCCTGCCTGCCCTGAGCCCCGATGGGTCGCAGATCACCTTCACCTGGCGCGGCGACCTCTGGAAGGTGCCCGCACAGGGCGGCGCAGCGGTGCGCCTGACGAGCCACCCGGCCGATGATGCGGAAAGCGCTTGGCTTCCCGATGGTTCCGGCATCGTCTTCACCAGCGACCGTGACGGCGGGCCGAACCTGTGGTTCATGCAGCCCGATGGCTCGGGCCTGCGGCAGGTGACCACGCTCGACGTGCCGTCGATGCGCCTGACCGGCGTCGGCGCATCGCCTGCGGGACAGGCGGCCTACGTCGATGCCTTCCTCGAGGGCGATCTCTACCGCAGCCCGCGTTCCTACATGGTGCCGCTCACCGGCGGCGAACCGCGCCGCGTGCATGATGCCTTCGGAGCCAACGCACGGCCCTTCGCCGACGGCTCGATCGTGGTCTTCGAGCGCGGCGGCAGCGAGTGGTCGCGGCGCCACTACCGCGGCCCGGACTCGCGTGACGTCTGGACCTTCAACCGCGCGGCGGAACCCGCCAAGGCGTACACGCGCCTGACGGACTGGGCGGGCAACGACGGCCACGCGTTCTGGACCGCGCCCGCCACGGTCGTCTTCCTGTCGGACCGCAAGGACGACACGGTCAATCTCTTCCGGCGCTCGCCGAACGGCGCCGTCGAGCAGCTCACGACCTTCAAGGGCGAGGACATCAAGGACCTTGCCGTCTCCGCCGATGGCAAGCGTGCGGCCTTCACCGTATGGGATCGGCTCTACACGCTCGATCTCTCCGGCGGCGCGCAGCCGCGGCTCGTCACGGTCACCGCGACCGAGGACGCAGGCGACCTCTTCGAGCAGAAGTCCGTGGCCACGCTCGCAAGCGAGGCGGCGCTGAGCCCAGACGGCAAGGTCATGGCCGTCGTGGCGTTCGGAGACGT
>JBEGNG010000262.1:0-3187 GCA_041182645.1 Planctomycetota bacterium | reverse complement strand
CAGGACCCCGAGCAGGTCGATGGCGAAGCGGCTGCCCATGAGGTCGATCATGGCGCGGCCGGTCTGGGGATCGGCATAGGCGCCGAGGCCCATGAGGGCCTGCGAGGCCAGCGAACCGACCAGCGCGCGCATGTCGGCGGGCGGCAACTCATCCGGGCCGGGCTGGCGCGGGGAGTCGTCGATCTTCTGGCTGAGCTTTTCCTTCTCCGCCTGGGCCTGTTCCTTCCAGTCGGCATCGATGTGGAGCTTGGGTGCGTCGTCCGGCATGGAGGTCCTTTCGGGAGCACCGGAGTATAGGGGTCTCGCCGTCGCCGGGCCCGACGACGCGCCCGCGCAGGATCGTTAGCATTCCCTGCGTGAAGCGACCGACAGGGCTGTTGATCGCCTGCCTCGCCGCAGCGTGCGCCAAGGACCAGGCGCCTCGCGTGGCGCTGTCGCCGGCCGACTTCGGCCCGGCGTCCGGACTCGCGCCCCGCGATGCCGGTGCGGATGACCTTCCCAACGCGATGGAGATCGAGTCGCGCACGCTTGCCGCGCGCGATGGCGCGGGCACGCGCGCCGAGGGCGAGGTGATCGAGGCGGTCGCCATCAAGGATGACGCCGGCAACATCGTCAAGGAGTCGATCGGCGGCGCCCGTGCGGAGAGCGTCGCGGTCGGCCAGCGCTGGGTCGTCGACGGTCTGGTGGGGCAGGTGAACGGCCGCCCGATCTTCGCGAGCGAGTTCCTGGCGCCGCTCGAGGACCGCCTCCTGCGCACGGTCGCCGAGATGCCGCGCGAGGCCGCCGCCAAGGAAATCAGCCGGATCGTCGCCGAGCGTTTCGACCAGCTCATCAACAACGAACTCGTCATCGCCGAGGCCGAGGCCGGCCTGACCCCCGAGATGCAGCAGGGGCTCTTCGCGTTCCTGAAGGACATGCGCGAGAAGACCGTGGCCGAGCTCGGCGGCAGCAACGCCAGCGCCACCAACGCGCTCATGGAGGAACTCGGGATCGGCCTCGACGAGTTCATGTCGCGGCGCCGTGACGAGATCCTGGCCGGCGAGCTGCTGCGCGGCCGCGTCGACAAGCGGATCATCGTGAGCTGGCGCGACGTCGAGCGCGAGTACGCCAGGAACGCCGCGCGCTTCGCAGCGCAGTCACGCACCATCGTCGGGCGCATCGCCCTGCGGACCAGCGATGCCGAGAAGCTCGCCAAGGCACGCGAGGCGTTCGCGGCGGGCAGGACGTTCGCCGAGGTGGCCAAGGAACTCGGCGTGAAGGACGACGGCGCATGGCGTGACTTCCCGGTCGCGGACATCGCGGCGACGGACCTGAACGACGACCTGAAGGCGCTGCTGAAGGACCTGCCGGTGGGCAGCGCTTCGAAGGAAGTCGACAAGGGCGATTCCGTCACCTGGTACTCGATCATGGCCCGCGAGAGCCGTGGGGCGGCATCGATCTACGACCCCACCGTGCAGCTGATGCTTCGGGCCGAGATCGCCGGCCGCCGCCGCATGGTGGAGCAGTCGCGCTACCTCAAGGGCCTGCGCGACCGGTGGGTCGCCGCCGACATCGACCAGATGCGCGTGCGCCTGCAGTCGATCGCGGTGCAGCGCTACGTGCCCGGTGCGTGAGCGCCGGGAACGGTCGCCGTGACCCGTCCAGCGCGCGCGGTTCAGGCGCTGGTCGGCTCCCAGGCATCGATGAAGTGACGCAGCTCGGGTTCGAGCCCGGGCGCCAGGACCACCGCCATGACGTCGAAGCGGACAAGCAGGTGGCGCAGGGGCGGCTGCTCGGCCAGCGTGCGGGCCAGGCGCGTGAGGCTCGAGCGCTTGCCGTGGTCGATGCGTTCCTCGGGATGGGCGCCGGGTTCGGAGCGGGTCTTGACCTCGACGATCACCAGCGTGCCCGTGCAGGGCGACAGCATGACGAGGTCAGCCTCGTCGTGGCCGATGCGCAGGTTGCGTGCGAGTTCGGTGAAGCCGAGCCCCCCGAGATGCCGGGCCGCCATGGCTTCGCCGCGCACGCACAGCTCGCGGCGCGCACGCGCGCGCTGCTGCGCACGAAGCGCATCGATCGCCCCCCGGAGGTCCTGCATGGCGGCTACCAGTGCAGCTGGTACATGAGGCGCGGCTGCGCGAGTTCGGCGGCCAGGTCGCGCAGGTCGCGCGAGCCGAGCTGGCCGAGCGGCGCGGCACCGAGGGCCGGCGCAGAAGCCCCGAACGGGTTGTCGAAGAGGCCGGCAGGTCGCGACAGGCGCGTGACGGGGGCCACGCCCGGCGTGAGTCCCGCGAACCGCTCGGCGACGGCGATGGCATCCTCGAGGTAGCCGATCGAATCGATGAGCCCGGCGTCGAGCGCGCGCTGGGCGGTGTAGACGGAACCGTCGGCGACCTGGCGGACGTCGTCGAGGTCGCTGAACTGGGTGGCGCGGCCGTCGAGCACGCGCTTGGTGAACGTCGCGTAGGCATCGTCGAGGATGCCCTGCACGACGGCGCGATCCTGCTCGTTCCAGGTCCGGAACATGTCGTTGGCGACGTCCTTGCGCGGGCTGCCGCTGGCCACGATCGTCATCGGTGCGATGCCAACCTTGTCGGTCAGGCCCTGGAGGGTGAACATCTGGGCGATCACGCCGATCGAGCCGGTGATGCAGGTGGGCTCGGCGACGATCTGGTCGGCGCTGCAGGCGACGTAGTAGCCGCCGCTGGCCGCGACGCCACCGAAGCTGGCGATGACGGGAATGCCCGATGCCTGCCAATCCTGCACGACCTTCCAGATGCGGTCGCTCGGCGACACGCCGCCGCCGCCGGAGTCGACGCGCAGGATGATCGCCGCCGGCGTGCCGGTCGCGGCGATCTCGCGGGAACACTCGGCGACGAAGCGGGCGGTCGCGTCGTCGATGCCGCCCTCGACCGGGACGACGATGATCTCGCTGCCGGCGCCCGGGCGCAGGTCACTGCGCTGCAGGCGCATGCCGCCGGAGACCGCGGCCGCGCCGCCGCCGAAGCCGATGCCGACGCCGACCAGGAAGATGATGGCCACCGCGACGATGCCGAGCGCGGCACCGAGGGCGCCGCGAGCGATGCTGGAGCGGATCACGATGGGCCGCGTACCTGACTCGATCGGCGGCGGTGGGCTGAAGGTCGTCATGGCGGGAATCCTACGGCTCGCCGGCGGTCGGCCGTGTCAGGGCGGATGAAGTTCGGGA
>JBEGNG010000261.1:0-3198 GCA_041182645.1 Planctomycetota bacterium | reverse complement strand
GAGCGGGGGAGGGCAGGAGGGAGGAGCAAGGCGCGCCAGCCTGCCACTGCTCTACGCCAACGAGGTCACCGCCGCGGAGCCCGCGCTCGACTTCGTCGAGGGGCTGCTGGTCGAGGGCGGCATGTCGGTCTGGTACGGCGACAGCAACGTCGGCAAGACCTTCTGCGTCCTCGACCTCGCCATGCACGTCGCGCTCGGTCGCCCGTACCGCGGCCGGGAGGTCGACCAGGGCGGCGTGGTCTACTGCGCGCTCGAGGGCGTCGCTGGCATCCGCAACCGCGTCAGCGCCTGGATGAAGCACCACTGGGTCAAGCCGGCCGACCGCCGTGACCTCCCGCTGGCGATCGTGCCGTCGGCGATCAACATGCTCGACACCGAGGCCGACGTGCAGGCTCTGATCGAGGCGATCAAGGTCGCCGCCGAGCAGCTCGGCAGGCCGGTCAAGCTGGTGGTCATCGACACCCTCAGCCGCGCGCTGGCCGGCGGCAACGAGAACTCGCCCGAGGACATGGGCGCGCTCGTCCGGGCGTCCGACATGGTCCGACAGGCCTGCGGCGCGCACCTGTCCTTCGTCCACCACAGCGGCAAGGACCAGGCGCGCGGCGCACGCGGACACTCGCTCCTGCGCGCCGCCACCGACACCGAGGTCGAGATCAGCCGCGGCGAGGGCTCCGAGGTCTCGCTGGTCAAGGTCACAAAGCAGCGCGAGCTCGAGATCGGCGACGACATGGGGTTCCGCCTCGAGGTCATCGACCTCGGCACCAACCGCCGGGGCAAGCCGCTGACCAGCTGCGTGGCGGTCACGGCGGACGCTCCGGCCGCCCCGGCCAAGCGGCCAAAGCTGAGCAACGCGGCCGCCATCGCCCGGCAGGCGCTCGAGAGCGTCATCGCCAAGCAGGGGACACGGGTGCAGCGGGACAATGTCCCGGCCAATGTCCCGGTCGTCACGGTGGAGGCATGGCGCCAGGAGGCCTACGCCAGGGGCATCTCGACAGGCGACGCCGAAGCCAAGAAGAAGGCCTTCCAGCGCGCCACCGAGAAGCTGTTCGGCGGCCGGATCGCCGCCAGCTACGAAGAGCTGGCATGGCTATGTTGATCGCCGCAACCGGGACATATCGGGACACATCGGGACATGTCCCGGCCTGTCCAATGTCCCGCTACCGGGACATATCGGGACACAACACTATGAAGTGTCCCGATATGTCCCGATGGCATTGGTGGCGGAGGCAAGCATGAAGACCTCCGACTACTTCACCGCCAAGGCCATCCTCGACGGCGTAGACGAGGCGGTGGCGGCGTCCGAGCGGACCTGGGGCGTCGGCCGGCTCCGGCTGCTGGTCGAGGACGACCTGCGGGCGAGGTGGGACAGGCAGTGGCTGGCGTGGTGCCGGGCCTGCGAGGCCTACGACCTGGCGGCGATCCGGACCCAAGGGGCGGCGGTCAGGCGGGCGATCGGGGTGCTCGAGCAGGCGGCCCGGGCCGCAGGCCACGAGGCGCTTCGGCCGGACGTCTGGGAGGTGCTGCACGCGGGCAGGGCGGTGGCGGTCTGCCGGACCTCGGCCGAGGCCGGCGTGGTCGCTCGCGACCGCCGCGACCTCGAGGTGTGGACCGTCGAGGAGCTCGTGCGCGTGGCGCTGGCCGGCAGGGCGGCCATCTCCGCGGTCAAGCAGGCGTTCCCCGGGGCCGAGGTGCTGGCGATGCGATCGCCGGCGCCGGACATCGACTGGGAGCGGGGCGACGATCTGCCGGCTGACCTGGCGGGTGCGGGATGAAACGGCGACGGGATCGGATGGAGGGTGTCGTGGTCGAGCGGAAGCGGAAGGCCGAGGTCATCGAGCTCGGCGACATGATGCGGGCGCCGGCCGAGCGAGCCCAGCACGACGACATCGAGATGGGCGAGCGGCTGCTGTTCTCGATCGACGGCGGGCGGGTCAGGACGCAGCGCACCTACGGCCAGCGGGTCGTGACGCAGCGGCCGGTGGACCGCTACGTCAGGAAGGGATGGATCTCGCAGCGGCAGTGGCAGGCGGCGGAGCGCATCGCGGCGCTCTGGCATGCCGCGGGGCTTGAGCCGAAGGTCACGGCGAACTGGAACGCCACCACGCAAGCTACGGCGCTCGGGAACGTCGGGATGGCGGCCAGCGAGCGCCAGGCGCATGCGCGCATGGAACTGCGGCGGGTGCTGTCGCGGTGCGGTGGGCAGATCGGGGCGGCGGTGATCGTGGCGGTGGTGTGCGATCGGGAGAGCGTTGTTAGCTGGTCAGCGAAGATGCAGTGGCCGCGCGAGCATGGCATGGGCGCGCTGAAGGTGGCGCTGGAGGCGGCGGCAGATGATCTGGGGCTTGACAGGCTGCGGCGATGAGCAATAGAGTTTCGTCACGCTGGCGAACTGCGCAACAATGTTGCGCGTTACGGTGTAACATCAAAACGATGGCGCGCATATAATGGCTGGTCGGCCAGGTGCAGGGCGCTACTCCGGCAAACTGTTCGAGACCGCGGTGCGGCGCGCGGCGTGCGCGCAGATCCGCGCGGGCGACCTGCGCGGCCAGCGCAAGCTCGACGTGATCGCGGCGCGGCTGGTCAACCAGGCGGTCGACGGCGACCTCGACGCGATCAAGACGGTGGCCGAGCGGCTCGACGGCAAGGCGGTGGCGCATATCGAGGCGTCGGGCGACGGCGCGCTGCTGGCCGGGTTCGGCGCGCTGCTGGCGGCGGTGAACGAGGAGCGCCGGCGGCGTGCGGGCGAGGAGCTCGGGCCTCCGATCGTCGACGTGACGCCCGAAGATGGTGCTGTGCAACAACACGCCGAGGTTGTTTACCACGATCCGGAGGACGCGAAACACGCAGAAAAGCCCGTCGAATAAGGGTTTCGCATTTTCGATAACCAACATTATGCGATGGTGCGCTGCACCAACGCAGCGAGATCAACGACTTGCGAGGGCCACGCTTCGGCCTACTGAACATCGCACCGCGGCGTGGCTGGCGCCCCTCCTTCGCCAGGCTGCCCGCGGCCTCGAGCACGGCGCCGATCGCTGCGATGGCGACGAGCACCGGCTCGGCGACGCGCCAGGATGGCGCAGGAGCGCTGCAGGGCGCCGGCTGTATCCAGCCTGCGGTCGACGGTCTTTCGTCGTTCCTGAGTCATCCTGGCGCGATTGCGCTCCGGCCGGCGAGCGCCGGCCGGTCGCGACCCGCACC
>JBEGNG010000260.1:0-3200 GCA_041182645.1 Planctomycetota bacterium | reverse complement strand
GTGCTGCGCATGCCCAAAGCGGATAAATGGCAAACTCCACTCGTTTCGCTGTGATTCCGCGCTATGTTCTTCAAGGGCTCCCGCAAAGTGCTGCGCTGTCGCTGCAGCCTGCGTGAGTCCACCGAGTGAGCCATATACCAGGAGAGTAGAAAGATGCGGAATCACCTGATGTTTGTCGCGGCCCTCGCGGTCGCCGGCGCCGCGCAGGCGCAGATCGTTCTCGACGGAGCCGCAGAGGCCGCCTACGGCGCGCCGGTCTCTGTGCAGAACACGCAGACGCAGTTTGGCGATGCGGTGCAGGGCAATATCGATGTCGCCTTCGGCAGCGAGATCGACGCGCTCTACGCCAAGATCGACGCGGGCATCCTTTACCTCCTCGTCGCGGGCAACCTCGAGTCGAACTTCAACAAGCTCGAAGTCTTCATCGACGGCGTCGCTGGCGGCCAGAACAAGCTCCGCGGCAACAATCCCGACGTCGACTTCAACGGGCTGAACCGCATGGGCGATGACCCGGCGACCCTCAAGGTCGTCGAGGGCCTCACCTTCGACGCAGCCTTCTCGCCTGATCTCTGGGTGAGCCTCACCTGTGGCGGCACGCCGTTCGCGGTGTACATGAATCAGGCGCAGCTGCTGACGAAGGGCGCCGGCACCGGCGGCTACCTCGGCACGGGCGGCGCGGGCGCTGCCGGCGCCGTGATCTTCAAGAGCGGCTTCGGTTTCGGCATCAACAACTCGAACATCGCCGGCGTGCCGGGCGGGACCGACGTCGACCCCGGCAACGGCGCAAGCGTCACCACCGGCGTCGAGCTCCGCATCCCGCTGTCGGCCATCCCTGGCTACACCTCGGGCGACGTGAAGGTCATGGCCTTCATCAACGGCGGCGGTCACGACTACTGCTCGAACCAGTTCATGCCTGGTCTGGGCGGTGGTCCGAACCTCGCTGAGCCGCGCCTGGTGAACCTCGACATCATTCCCGGCGACCAGTTCGTCAACATCTCCGCGGGCGGCGGCGGCAATCCCTGCCCGGCGGACCTTGATGGCAACGGTGAAGTCGGCGCTGCCGACCTCGCCGCCCTCCTGGGCGCATGGGGCGCCACCAGCGGCGCTGCCGACCTCGACGGCAACGGCGACGTCGGTGCAGCCGACCTCGCCGCGCTCCTCGGCGCCTGGGGTCCGTGCCAGTAAGCCCGCTCGGGCAGACCGTGGTGTAATACCCAGCGCGGTCGCACCCAGACGGGGGCGACCGCGCTGTCTTTTTCTATGATTTGTGGCGGTGGAACGCCGATGCCCCGAACCACGGGCAACCGCATCTGTACCACGGTTTCACCCGAAAATAGGGTTCATGTCCCGCCGCGCCCCGCGGCCCTGACCGACGCAGAACGGAGTAGCACAGTGATGGCTTCTATTTCCCGCCTTGGAGCGACGCTCCTTCCCTCGCTCGCCTGCGCAGCCGCGCTGGCGGCGCCCCAGTCGGCGCCGCTTCCGCCGTTCGCCGACGTCTCCAAGGAGTACGAGCGG
Organism: Planctomycetota bacterium; assembly: GCA_041182645.1. GTDB lineage: Bacteria > Planctomycetota > Phycisphaerae > Phycisphaerales > SM1A02 > SYIB01. The sequence continues at coordinate 1,682 of JBEGNG010000260.1, read as the reverse complement.
GTCGTCAGCACCCCTGAGGGCAACTCGCTCTTCGGGCTCTATGTGAATCGCAAGGACGAGCAGATGCTCGCCGAGTTCCCGCGCGGCTGGGAGCGCATGCGCTTCCTGATCGCGGCGACGCCCGCAGGTGGCGTGATCTTCAGCGGACTGCAGGGTCCGGAGAAGTACGTCTTCTGGCGCCAGTACGGCAACCGCCTCGCGCTCGTCCAGCCGCAGCTCGAGGTCCGTTCGACCGGCGAGCAGACCTCGAAGGACTCGGTGAAGCGCATCTTCACCGACAACGTGATCCTCGAGGTGCCGATCGTGTCGACTGGCCCGAACGGCCAGCCCGTGATCGACCTCGACGGCATGCTCATCGGGCAGTCGTCGCAGCTCGCGGGCGTCGGACTGAACGGACGCCTCGCCAAGATCGCCAAGGCGAAGAGCTTCCCGCAGAACCTCGAGATCGCCATCGAGGCGCCCGACATGTCGGGCAACTTCAAGATGGTGCACTACTCGGTGTCGATGCTGCCGGAGAATCCGTCGTACAAGCCGCGCGCGGCCGACGACCGCGTCGGCTACTTCCTCACCGGCTACAAGGACCTCGGCCTCTACGGCACCGAGACCAACGCGACCCGCTTCATCCACCGCTGGAACCTCGAGAAGCGCGACCCGAAGCTGTCGCTGTCGCCGCCGAAGGAGCCGATCATCTACTACGTCGAGCACACGGTTCCCGTGCGCTACCGCCGCTACGTGCGCGAGGGCATCCTGCAGTGGAACGAGGCCTTCCGGAAGATCGGCATCGACAACGCGATCGAGGTCTACCAGCAGGACGAGGTCACCGGGGCCCACATGGAGAAGGACCCCGAGGACGTGCGCTACAACTTCGTGCGCTGGCTGAACAACGACGTCGCCACCGCGATCGGTCCGAGCCGCGCGCACCCGCTGACCGGCCAGATCCTCGATGCCGACATCGTCCTCACCGACGGCTGGATCCGCGCCTTCTACTCGTGGTACGACGATCGTCCGGTCGAGCAGGCGACGAGCCTGACCCGCGAGTCGCTCGTGTGGCTCGAGCAGCACCCGCAGTGGGATCCGCGCATCCAGCTCCTGCCTCGCGCAGAGCGCCAGTCCGCGCTCGAGGAGCGCGCGGCGCGCGCCGCCGCGGGCGACGTGGATCCCGCGGACAGCCGCAAGGAAACCGCGCTCGCTGCGACCCCCGAGCTGCGCGGTCTCGTCAAGTGGTACCAGGAAGCCGGCGTCGATCACTCGCAGTGCGGGTCGATGTGCTTCGCCGCGCAGGGCATGGCCAGCGACATGGCCGTCGCCAACATGTTCTTCGATGTCCTCGCCGCCGACGCGCCGAAGGGCGAGACGCTCGACGGCGTGCCCGAGTCGTTCGCGGGTCCGCAGCTCGCGCACCTCGTCGCGCACGAGGTCGGGCACACGCTCGGCCTGCGCCACAACTTCAAGGCGTCCAGCCTCTACACGCTCGATGAGATCAACTCCGCCGAGCTCAAGGGCAAGCCGAACGCGGCCTCGGTGATGGACTACATCGGCACCAACTTCAACATCGACAAGTCGCGCACCCAGGGCGACTACTGCATGGTCGGCATCGGTCCCTATGACATGTGGGCGATCGAGTTCGGCTACACCTTCGACGATCCGAACAAGGTGCTCGCCCGCGTCGGCGAGAAGGGCCA
>JBEGNG010000259.1:0-3230 GCA_041182645.1 Planctomycetota bacterium | reverse complement strand
ATGCTGCCCACGGGCCTGCTGGGGCTGGTGGTCGCCGCCATGCTCGGTGCCGCGATCAGCACCGACAGCGCGTACATGCATTCGTGGGCGAGCATCGCCGTGCAGGACATCGTGCTGCCGTTCCGCAGGCGCCCGATGTCGGCGCGCGCGCAGCTCCTGCTGCTCAAGGGCGCCGTGCTCGCCGTCGCCGTCTTCGCGTTCGTGTTCAGCTGGTTCTGGAAGCCCAACGAGTACGTGGCGATGTACGGCGCGCTCACCGGAAGCATCTTCGTCGCCGGCGGCGGCGCCGTGATCATCGGCGGCCTCTACACGCGGTGGGGGAACACCGTCGGGGCCTGGTGCGCGATGGTGTCGGGCATGGTCGTCTGCCTCGTGGGCATCGTCGCGCTGAACGCCGATGCGTCGACGGTCGAGGCGTGGTCCTCGGGTTCCGACGGTGTCCGCGCGGCCCTGGGTGCCGCGGCGACCTGGTTGCGCGCGCACTTCACCGGCATGGAGCTGAGCTTCACCGCGATGATGGTCTCGTGCATCGGCTACGTGGGCGGGAGCCTCGCCGCACGCAGGCTCGGTGCCGCGCCGCATGCGCTGGCCGCCGCCGACGGCCGCTTCGACCTCGACCGCCTGCTGCACCGTGGACGCTGGCGCGTCGAAGGCGACGCCGACGCCGACGCCGCGCCGACCACCTTCCTCGAGAAGCTCGGGTTCGACCGTCAGTACAAGGGCTGGGACCGGTTCGTCGCGGTCCTCACGCTGGCCTGGCCGCTGGCCTTCACGCTGCTCTTCTGCGTGGCCACGCCGTGGCTGCTGTGGCGGGCCTCGCAGGGCCAGGCGATCACCGATGCGCAGTGGGCCTGGTACTGGGGCATCTGGAGCTGGTTCATCCTCGCCGCGAGCACGGTGGTGATGGTCTGGTTCACCGTCGGCGGGATGCGCGACTACCTGCGCCTGCGTCGTGACCTGCGCACCTACCGGCCCGATGCGTCCGACGACGGCCGGGTGCGCTGAGGAGGCTCGGTCAACGGGTCGGCGTGCCCGCAGCGATCAATCGCCTTGGCACGGGCCCCAACTCGCGAGCAGGATCGAGAGATCGGGACCACTGGTGATCCCGTCGTTGTTGAGGTCTGCCACGCTGGGCATGCCCCAGAACGCGAGCATCGCCGACAGGTCGCCGCCGGCGACGAAGCCGTTCATGTCGACATCGCCCACGCAGGGTTCCATCGACTCGATGAGCGCATTGCCCGCGAGCAGCAGTCGGTCATAGGCGGCCTGCTGCTGCGCGTCCAGCGGCGTGCCAGTCGTCAGGAGGTCGAAGTCGGGATTGTCGATCCCGTGGCCGAACAGCACGGTCGCGGCCTGGCACTGGCTGAGGTCGTAGAACTCGTACTCATTCGCCCCCGCAGCGGTGCCGCACGACTCGAGCTCGTTCCGGACGAGTTTCCAACGCCCGTCGTTGATCGCCCACTGGCCGGGGTACACGAAGGAGAAGTTCGACGGCTCGCCGAGCTGCTCCCAGAGGTCACAGCAGTCCGTCGCGACCGGCGGCCTGCCGTCGCGGCCGGGTCCGTACCAGACGCCGCCCTGTGATTCGCAGAGCTGCTGCGTGGTCAGGATCGAGTCGGTGCACGTGTTGGAGCTGCCCGCGGCGATCAGGCACGGGTAGCACGGCGTGGCCTGGAAGGGCTCGGTGTACTGCGTGAAGTTGTACGCGCGCTGTGAGGCGGCCGATGGGTTGCGCAGGTACGGCATCATGGGGCGCGCGTCGAGCGGCCGCCCCGGTGGCAGCGCATCGGCGGCATCGATCCCCGCGAGCTCGGCGAAGAGCCGGTAGAGGTCGACGACGTTCACCATGTGGCCGACGCTGCGGCCCGGCTGCACGACGGGGCCGCCCGCGACGAGCAGCGGCACGCTGACGCCGGACTGGTACGCCGTCGCCTTCGCGCGCAGCGGGTTGAACGGCGCCTTCACGGTCGTGAGGAACGAGCCGTTGTCGCCGACGACCACGATCGCGGTCTCTGGCGCGTTGAGTTGGAGGCCCCCGGCCGAGATGCTCGCGAGGCCGGCCTCGAGGAGCACTCGACGGATCTGCGTGTCCATCGACTCGATGGTGCGGTTCGAGAGCAGCCGCTGCTGGAGCGTGGCATTGGGCGCGCTGTCCTCCGGCTCGCAGAGGAGCGGGAGGCCCTGCGGCCAACTCGTGCCCGGCGGCAGGCTCGACGGCGGCGGCGGCTGCCATGGGTCGTGGTCGCCGGAGAAGGAGAGCGAGCACATCCAGCGGTGGCCCGCGGCCTGCTGACCGCGGATGAAGCCGATGGCGAGCTCCGCCTGGTCCTGGTCGGCGTGGACGCGCGCAGGGATCACCTGCGTGGCGACGTCGCCCTCGTTGATCGTCCTCGGCCAGGCGTAGTTGCCGCTGGTCGCGCTCCAATCGATGCGCGCGATGGCGGACGCATCGCACTCGGTGATCGGCGTGCCGTCGGCGGACACCAGCGGGACGCCTCCGCGGACGAGGCAATCGAGTGCATCGATCCGCTCCTCGCACATGCCGTCCGGGAACGCGCATGCGCAGACCGCCGGCGCGCCGCCCTCGACCGGGAAGCCGCACGAGAGCCCGTCGTTCGAACCGTCGGTGACCTGCCCGGCGATGGTGTCGTCGATGAACGGCGGTGCACCGAGGAGCGTGCCGTTGAACCGGGTGAACCCGACCGATGCGGGGGCCGAGATGCCGAAGGGGTTGTACTCGTTCTGCGCGAGGTGGAACTTGCCGTAGAGGGCCGATGCGTATCCGGCCTGCTGCAGGAGCCGCGGCGTCGTGACCTCGAACGGCGAGCACTGGCTCTGGGCGAGCGTGGTCTGCGTGAGCGGCGAACCCACGCCGGTGCGTCCGGGGAAACGCCCCGTGAAGAACGAGACGCGGCTCGGGGAGCACTCGGGCATCGACCAGCAATCGGTGAACCGGACACCCTGCGCGGCGATCGCATTGATCGTGGGCGTCGCGGGGAGCGTCGCGCCCGCGGGGTTGGACACCTGGAGCTGGTCCGCCCCAACGTCGTCGAGGATGATGAACAGGATGTTGTAGTCAGGCGCCGGTCCGTCAACGGCGGCGGCTCCCGACGCGAACACGGCCGATGCCGAGGCGGCGAAGGCGAACGAGGCCGCCGCGGTCACGAAGGTCGGGTGGGGCGATCGGGTCATGGGGAGGAGCATGACCGCGCAGGCGACCCGGGTCAAGG
>JBEGNG010000258.1:0-4760 GCA_041182645.1 Planctomycetota bacterium | reverse complement strand
CGCGATCCCGCCCGGCAGCACCATCGTCAGCGCGACGCTCGAGATCCACGTGGTCGAGGACATCGACACGCCGTTCTGGAATCCGTACATCGACGTGTACCCCGTCGTGCGCGCATGGGACGAGGGCAGCACCTGGAACTCGCTCGACGGCGGCTTGAGCCAACCGCAGGACCTCGCGCCCCGCTGGGCGAGCTTCAACGGCGACAACGAGCCCGAGGACAACTCCATCAAGCTGATCGGCGTCACGGGTCTCGTGCAAGCCTGGGCCGATGGCCAGCCCAACTGGGGCGTGGCCTTCCTGCCGGAGATCATCGACGGCAACGACGACGGCATCGAGATCGCGACGAGCGAGTGGGGCAACATCGGCCAACGCCCGAAACTGACCGTGACCTTCATCGCTCCCCCGCCGCCGCCGCCGCCGCCGATCGAGGGCGACTTCAACGCCGATGGCGTCGTGGACGGGATCGACCTGGGCCTCGTCCTTGGTGCCTGGGGCACCAACGTCCCCGGATACGACCTGAACAACGATGGCGTCGTGGACGGGTACGAGTTGGCGTTTGTTCTCGGCCTTTGGAGCTGAGCGCTTGGTCCAACCGCGGTGAGCGATGATCGTTAGGATCATCGGTCCATGAACCAGACCGCCTCGGAACTCCTCAAGCGCATCGAATCCAAGTCCGCCGTCGTCGGCATCGTGGGCCTGGGCTACGTCGGCCTGCCGCTGAGCAAGGCCCTTCTCGAGGCGGGCTACCCGGTCATCGGCTACGACATCGACCAGCGCAAGATCGACGCGATCCACTCCGGGACGAGCTACATCCACCACCTGGGGCAGGAGTTCTTCGATCGCCTGAAGACCGACCCGACCTTCACGGCCACCACCGATCCCAAGGCGCTCGCCAAGGCCGACGCCATCCTGCTCTGCGTACCGACCCCGCTGGGCCACCACCGCGAGCCGGACCTCACCTACGTGCTCGACAGCACCCGCATGGTCGCCGGCATCCTGCGCAAGGGTCAGCTCATCGTGCTCGAGAGCACGACGTACCCCTCAAGCGCAACGAGGACTACTTCCTCGCCTACAGCCCCGAACGCGAGGACCCGGGAAGCATCGGTCGCAGCGCCGCGGCGATTCCCAAGCTCGTCGGCGGCACGGACGACGTGAGTGGGCGCATCGCGCACGCGCTCTACTCGCGCGTCGTCAACATCGCACTCGTGAACGAGATGAAGATCGTGCTCGACCGCATGGGCATCGACGTGTGGGAGGTGATCGACGCCGCCAGCACCAAGCCCTTCGGGTTCATGCCCTTCTATCCCGGCCCCGGGCTGGGCGGCCACTGCATCCCGATCGACCCCTTCTACCTGACCTGGAAGGCCAAGGAGGTCGGCGTCAGCACGCGCTTCATCGAGCTCGCCGGCGAGGTCAACACCGGCATGCCGCACTTCGTCATCGACAAGGTGATGCATGCCCTCAACGACCACGGCAAGGCCCTCAAGGGCTCGAAGGTCCTGGTGCTCGGCGTGGCCTACAAGAAGAACGACGACCCGCGCGAGACGCCGGCCGCAGAGATCATCGAGCTGCTCATGGACCGTGGCGCACAGGTGAGCTACCACGACCCGCACATCCCGACGTTCCCGCGCATGCGCAAGCACACGATCCCGCTGACGAGCGTGAAGCTCGATGCCGCCACGCTGAAGGCAGCGGACTGCGTGCTCGTCGTGACCGACCACGACGCGGTCGACTACCAGGCGGTGGCCGCGAACGCCCCGCTCGTGGTCGACACGCGCAACGCCATGCGCAAGACGACCGGCGGCCACGTGGTGCTGGCCTGATCGATCCCCGGCGCCCCCGATTGCATCGTCAGGCCACCGGCCCGACCGTCGTCGCCCTGACCTGCCGCTGCCGCCGCTCCTCGCGACGCGAGTGCAGGTAGAGCAGGCCCAGGCCGAGCAGCAGGCTGACGTCGGCGACGTTGAAGACCCAGGGGAAGACCTCGGTCGCACCGCCCGGCCACGCGAGCCCGAACGGCAGGTTCCAGCGCGGCAGCATGTGCAGGAAATCCCGCACGGCGCCGACGAACAACCGGTCGTACAGGTTGCCCAGGCCGCCGGCCAGCACGAGCGCGATGCCGACGTGGGCGAGCGTCATGGTGGACCGCGTCCAGCGCGCGAAGATCCACAGCCCCACGCCGACGGCCAGGATCGAGAAGCACACGAACAGCCAACGCTGCTGCTGCCCGATCCCGAAGACGGCACCGCGGTTCAGGACGAGGTGGAAGTCGAGCAGGCTCCACGGCAGCACGCGCATGCCCTCGTGGAACGGCAACCGGTAGGACGGTTCGGCGACGACCTCGCGCGCCGGCAGGACGATCGGGTAGCCGGCCACATGCTCGAACGACCAGGACTTGCTCCAGAGATCGAGCGCCAGCGACGTGGCGAGGACCCCGAGCAGGACGGACCAGGCTCGGACCGAGGTCATCGCACTGCCTGCACGCGCGCGCTGCACGGCGGTGCCGGTGGCCATGGGCGCAGGATCCTGGTGCTGCGGATCCACTCGCGACTCACTGCGGCCGCGGGCGCGACTTCTCGACCTGCCGGGCGGCCTCGACCGTGTACTTCGCCCAAGGCATGGCGGCGAGGCGCCCCTTGGGGATGGGCTTCCCGGTGAGCATGCACATGCCGTAGGTCTTGTCGGCGATGCGCTTGAGCGCCTCGTCGATCTCCTGCACGATGCCGCGCTCGGCCTGCGCCATGCCGATGTTGAAGTCCTGGTCGAAGGTGTCGGTGCCGACGTCGGCCATGTGCAGCGGCATGTTGCTGAGGTTGCCGCCGCTGCTCTTGAGGGCCTCTTCCTCGAGGTCATGCACGCGGCCGGCGAGCTCGCGCCGCATCCGGTTGAGGATGTCGCGGTACTGCTCGAGTTCCTTGGGCGTGAGCTTGGTCTTCGCCACGACCACCGGGGGTGCATCGGCGGCCTTGGGGGCGGCGGCCTTGCTCGAGCCCTTCGTCGCGCGGGGAAGCTTGATGCCCTTCAGGCTCAGCGTGCGCACGCGCCGCCCGCTGATCATGACGAGCCCGGGCTGCGGAGCCGCCTTCTTGCCCGGAGCCGGAGCGGCCGCAGCCTGCTGGACCGCAGCCGCGGCCACCGACACGGCGTTGGCGTAGTCGATCTTCTTCTTCGGGGTCTTGTCCGTCGACTCGCTGCCGGGCTTCTTCTTGGGCTTGGGCTTGGCGATCACCGGTGGCGGCGCGCCCTTGCTCCGCTTGGGGGGCGTGGGCGGCGGGCCGAACAGCGGAGGCAGGATGCCACGACGCTTGGGCGGCGGTGGCGGCGGTGCTTCCGTGATCTTGCCGATGTGCGTGGGCTTGACGCCAGCGGTGCCCCCCTGTGCAGCGGCCTTCGGAGCGGGTGCCCCTGCCTTCGCCTTGCCTGCATCAACCGACGGCTTGGCGGTCGCCTTGACCGGAGGCTTTGCGGCAGCCTTGGCGGGCTTCACCGCGGGCTTGGGTGCGGGCTTGGAGGCCTTCGCCGCGGGCTTGGGCGCCGGCTTCTTGGCGCTCGGCTTCTTGGGGGCTTTCTTCGCTGCCACGGGGGAGTGCTCCTGAGACGACGGTCTAGGACCAATAATCAAGCCGTTCCGGGCCGGAACGATCCGATTTCGACCGAGAACACCTCGATTTCGACGAAACTGACGCGCATTTTACCACCATCGAGCGACAAAGGCAACCAAGCCAGCAACCGAAGCCCCCAGCGCGGTCGGTCGAGCCGATTCGAGGGGCAGACTCACGCGGTCCGGACGCTGCCCATGCGGCGGAACTTCTCGAAGCGCAGGTTCACGAGGGTCTCAGGATCGATGCGCGAGAGGTCCCGCAACTGGTCGATGATCCAGCCCTGCAGCGCGTTGCTCGCAGCCACCGGATCCCGATGCGCGCCGCCCGCGGGCTCCGGCACGATCGCGTCGATGATGCCGTTCGCCAGGTTCTGCCGCGCGGTGAGCGACAGGGCCTGCGCGGCCAGCGTGTTGGTCTTCTCGTTGGCTTCCTTCCACAGGATCGCGGCGCAACCCTCGGGGCTGATCACCGAGTACCACGCGTGTTCCATCATCGCCACGCGATCGGCCACCGCGATGCCGAGGGCGCCGCCGGAACCGCCTTCGCCGATGACCACGCTCACGATCGGCGTGCGCAGACGGCTCATCTCCCGGAGATTGACCGCGATCGCCTCGGCCTGGCCGCGCTGCTCGCTCTCGATGCCCGGGTAGGCACCGGGCGTGTCGACGAGCGTGACGATCGGGAGCTTGAATTTCTCGGCGAACTGCATCTTGAGCAGCGCCTTGCGGTAACCGTCGGGATTCGCGCAGCCGAAGCGGCACCGGATGCGCTCGGCGGTCGAACGCCCCTTCTGGTGGCCGATCACCATCACCTTGAAGGGACCGATGCGGGCGAGGCCGGTGACGATGGCCGGATCGTCGGCGCACTGCCGATCGCCGTGCAGCTGGACGAAGTCGCGGCACATCGCATCGACGTGATCGAGCGTCTGCGGCCGGGCCGGATGCCGTGCCACCCGGACGGTCTGCCACGCCGTGAGGCCGCCATAGGTCTTCGACAGCAGCGTGTCGCGCGTCGAGCGGAGCGTGGCGAGCTCTTCCGCGAAGCGTGGTGCGGACGGATTCCCCTCGAGCGCGTCGATCTGCTTCTCGATCTCGACGACGGGCTGCTCGAAGTCCAGCACGTAACTGCCGCTGTAGCCGGCCTTGGCCATGGTGGCG
>JBEGNG010000257.1:0-3260 GCA_041182645.1 Planctomycetota bacterium | reverse complement strand
CCATGCTCCCGGATCCGCCGCTCGTATTCCTCGCAGTGCGCGTGCACGGCATTCGCGGGCACCGTGCCCGACGGCAGGTGTACGTTCGCCGGATCGACGTCGATGTGGTCGAAGAGGTGCTCCCGCATGAAGCGGTGGTAGCTCTGCAGCTCGTGCGGCTGCATCGGCCAGTACTCGTCGAGGTTGAAGGTCACCACGTTGGCGAAGGAGAGCCCTTCCTCGCGGTGAAGTCGGATCAATTCGTTGTAGACGCTCACCGGCGTGCTGCCGGTGGCCAGCCCGAGCACGCACCGTTCGCCGCGCACCGCCTTCGCCCGGATGAGTGCGGCGATCTCGGCCGCGACCGCGGCGCTCGCGGCGGCAGGCCGGTGGAAGACGGCGACGGGAATCCGCTCGCGCGGGCTCGCGCCGTCAGGTCCGCTGTGCACGCCATCCATGCGCCGATCCGAAGCCATCGTGGACATGCACGGAAGATAGCGGTGCGCTCGCCGGAGGCCGCGTCACAGTGCGCGGGCGGCAGCCATGAACCGGTCGTGCGAGGCGCGGACCTGGTCCCACGAATCGCCGCCGAACTTGTCGAGCACGGCGCGGGCGACCTCGAAGCCCACCGCGTGCTGCATGACCACGCTGGCCGCAGCCACGGCGCTGATGTCGCTGCGCTCGTACTGGCTGCGCATGGGCTCCTTCGTGCGCAGGTCGACGCTCGGCAGGCCCTGCAGGAGCGTGGCGATCGGCTTCATGGTGCCCGTCACCACCACGGGCATGCCGTTGGTCATGCCGCCCTCGAGGCCGCCGGCATGGTTGGTCGGGCGGAGGTAGCCCAGGTGCGGCTCCCCGCGACGCGCGGCATCGAACGCGATCGGGTCGTGGACCTGGCTGCCGGTGCGCATGGCGCACTCGCGGCCCAGGCCGATCTCGACGGCCTTGAACGCCTGGATCCCCATCACCGCCATCGCGATCCGCGCATCGAGCCGTTCATCGGCGGCGACGCAGGATCCCAGCCCGATCGGACAGCCCAGCACATGCACGCGGCACAGGCCACCCACGGTGTCCTTGGCGACCTTGGCCGCATGGATGTGCTCGACGAGCCGCGCATCCGTCGCCGGACACGGGCACGCGACCTCGGCTGCGTCGCGGGCGGCGCGCAACGCGGGCAGCGTCGATGCATCGACCGTCAGGTCGGCGAACGCATCGATGGCCCCGAGCACGTAGCCGAAGGACTCGATGCCCAGCTCGCGCAGCATGCAGCCTGCGAGCGCACCGGCGGCCACGCGTGCGGCGGTCTCACGGGCGCTCGCGCGCTCGAGCGTGCCTCGGCAGTCGTCGGTGAGCCACTTCACGCTGCCCGCCAGATCCGCATGGCCGGGCCGCGGCTGGTGCACGGGCGGCGTGCGCACGGGATCGTCGAGCCTGCTGTCGGCGTTGACGATCTCGAGCGCGATCGGCGATCCGAGCGTCATGCCCTGCCGCACACCGGACAGGATCCGGACGCGATCGGTCTCGATCCGTTGCCGCGCACCACGGCCGTAGCCGCCCTGGCGTCGCGCAAGCTCGGCATCGATCCAGTCGGTGTCGACGCGCAGGCCTGCAGGAAGTCCCTCGACGAGGGCGATCAGGGCCGGGCCATGTGACTCGCCGGCGGTGCGGTAGCGAAGCGCCATGGGCGGATCGTACGCAGCGCAAAAAGTGTTGGACGCCCGGGCCGTTGCCGGGCCGGGCGTCCATGCCGCCGAGGGCGGCTCGCGGGAGGCGTATCACGCCGTCTCCCCGCCGTAGTTCGGGTGTTCCTTCAGGGACCGCGTGGCGCGAGGCACGCGCGGTCCCTGGCGCAAGCGCGCTCCGACGAGCGCTCGCGCCCAATCCCCTCCCCGCAGGAGGCCTTCGCAAAGGCCTCGGCTGCGCTTCCGACCACGGCGACGGCGAACACGAGCGCCACCAGCTTGCCCCATCCTCGGCTCCCTCGCTCCCCATTGTCCCCACGAGGCGCCTGCTCCCTTTCCATCCCTCCAGACCTTTCCATCCCTCCGACGGTGCTGGGCATGTGCTGGTGACCGGTCATGTGTGCCTCCTTGGCGCAGGCCACACGACTCGGCCATCGAACACCACAACCGTACGTTTCACGCAAGCGCCACCAAGGAAACCGCACGGAATTCGGCAGAATCCCGGCAGGCTGCGATTCAGGAAACCTGCGCAGAAATCGTGGAGGGTCGCGTGCCCGTCCAGAGTTCGCATTGCAGGGCGGCCTGGCGCATGAACATGCCCAAGCCGGTCACCACACGCGCGCCGCGCGAGGTCGCCTGCTGCACCAGCGGCGTGCGCTCGGGCACGTAGACCGTGTCCATCACGACCACGCCGTCGAGCGCCGCGTCATCGGGAATCGGACTCTCGTCGGGTGCGGGGCCATCCTTCATGCCCAGCGGCGTCGCGTTGACGAAGGCATGGAAGCAACCGCAGCCGATCGATGCCGCATCACCCGCCTCGACGCGCATCGGTCCGCGACCGCCGGGTCGGCCGTCGAACGATGCGGCGAGCTCCACGGCACGATCGTGGGTCCGATTGATCACGACCACCTGTGCACCCGCGTTCGCGCAGGCCCATGCCATCGCGCGCGCCACGCCACCGGCGCCGAGGATCGCCACGCGCAGCCCGCGCAGGTCATCGCTCGCGCGGCCCAGTGCCTCCGCCAGCGATTCGATGCCCGCCAGCGCATCGGTGTTGCACGCACGCAGCGATCGGGAGTGCGGGTCGATGATGAGGGTGTTCGCTGCGCCGATCGCCAGGCTGGCATCATCCAGCGCGCCACCGCGCTCCTGCACGAAGCGGACCAGGTGCTCCTTGTGCGGCAGCGTCACGCTGACGCCGGCCAGGTCCAGCGCCGGGTGATCCACGAGCTCGGACATCGACGCCTTGAACGACTCCCAGGACGGTCCCACCGGGAGCGGCAGGTAGCGGGCATCGAGTCCCAGCTGCCCGAACCAGGCGTTGTGCACGATGGGGCCGCGGCTGTGCGAGACGGGCCAACCCACGATCCCGTAGACCCTCGTGTGGCGCGTGATGCCCTTGACCCGGTAGCGATCGACGAGTTCGCGCACCGTCGGCTGGCCGGGCGCGGTGCCCTCCTCGTCGTCGAGCCGCGCAAAGGTCAGGAACGCGCCGAACTTCGCGCCCATCACGCGCGACAGCACGCCCTGCTCGCCCATGCAGAGCGCGATCGTCGGGCCCTGCCGGCTCGCCAGGACGTCGAACGCCTCGAGGTTGTC
>JBEGNG010000256.1:0-3275 GCA_041182645.1 Planctomycetota bacterium | reverse complement strand
GGGCTGTTGAGCATGAAGAGCGCCTGCGGCGCGATCACCGTCTGCGCGCGCGCATCGACCGTCACGCTCGCATCGGTGTAGTCGAAGATGCCGAAGAAGCCGAAGAGCGCGTTGCGGATCACCGGCAGGTAGAGGCTCCGCCGCGGCGCGCCGTACTGCGCACCGTTGGCGCTCTGGTCGTTGGTCACGTACTCGAAGTTCCCGCTCGTGAGCAGCGAACCACCCATCGTGCGGTCGAGCGAGCCGCTCACGGCGAGCACGCCGTCGCGGATCGCCTCGGCCTCGAGCCGGCGCGGCGTCCATCGCCAGAGCAGGCGGTTCTCGGGATCGATCGAGCCGGCGATGGGGTCGGGCGTCGAGGCGCGCGTGTACGCCTCCGACAGCATGATCTGCCGATGCAGCCGCTTCAGATCCCAGCCGTGGCGGATGAAGTCGCGAGCGAGCCAATCGAGGAGTTCGGGGTGCGAGGGCCGGCCGCCGCGCGTGCCGAAGTCGCTCGGGGTCTCGACGATGCCGCGACCGAAGTGCCAGTGCCAGACCCGGTTCACGAAGACGCGTGCCGTCAGCGGGTGATCGTCGTCGACGAGCCACTGCGCGAGTTCGAGCCGCCCGCTCGCGCGCTCGGGGATGGTGGGCAGGTCGGTGCCCGCCGAGAGCGGTCGTGGCGCACCGCGCGAGACCTTCGGCCCAGGCGCGACGGTGTGGTCACCGCGCACGTGCACGGCAAGGTCACCCGGTCGCTCCTGCTCCGTGACGGCGAGCACCATCACGGGCTCGGGTGGCATGGCCTGGGCCAGTCGATCGCGTTCGGTCGTCAAGGCAGCGATCTGCGCGCGCGCATCATCGGCACGCTGGTCGTCCAAGGCCGGCGAGACGGCAAAGGGACCGGCAGCGCCCAGCAGCGCCACGCGATCCGCCTCGAGTGCGGCATCGTCCAGGCGCTCACGCGGCGTGGATACGTCGCTGGAGGCGAGCAGCGCGGACCAGGCCTCGGCGGCGGCTCGGATGCGGATGGCCTCGGCCGCGGCGAGCGCGGCATGATCGCGCGACGGCCCCACGAGTGCACCGCGCCACTCGGCCATGAGCGGCTGGGCATCGATCGCATCACGCACCTGCAGGAGCAGCGCGGCCGGGACACCGAGTTCACCCGCACGGGCCGACGCAGCCACCAAGCGCGGATCGGGGCGGCCCACGGGAACGAGTTCGACGCGGTCGATGTGCGGGAACGGGCCATCGCGCACGAGGGCGAGTTCGTGCGTGCCTGCCGCGAGGTCGAGCGTCGCCGCGACCTGCCACTCCTGGCCTTGCGGGTGGAACGAGCCTGTGTCCTTGCCGAGCGCATCGCTGGCTGCGAGCGCGCCATCAAGCTCGACCTGCACCGGTCGCGACTCATCGCTCGCGGCGCGCACCCGGAGTTCATGCGTGCCGGGTACGGCGACTTCGAACCTCCACGCCACGCGCCCGATGCCGGAACCACCCGTGCGCACCACGCCGATGCCCACGCCCCAGTGGTCGCGATCGATGACGAGGCTGCGCAGGTCTGCGCCGTCCTCGGCCTCGCGCGCAGGCGTGCGCGTCGGCAGGGAGGCGGCAGCGAGCAGGATGCCCTCGGCCCGGTCGGCCCATGCACGCTGCACGGCCGCATCGGCTCGCTGCGTGGCGGCCTTCAACGCAGTCGCGTTGCGCGCGGTCGCGGCGGCATGCTCGGCGCGCGCGGCGACGGCATCGTTGGCGGCGGCTTCGCGCTCGAGCGCGCGGGCGACGGTGGCGACGCTGGCCATCGTGCGCGTGCTGTGGAGCACGCCGGCAAGCGCGAAGTACTGCTCCTGCGAGACCGGGTCGAACTTGTGGTCATGGCACCGCGCGCAGCCGAGCGTCTGGCCCATGAACGCACGACCGACGACGTCAACCTGCTCGTCGACCATGTCGAAGACGAGCTTCTCCTTGTCGGGCTCGGCCAGCACCTTCGGCCCGAGCACCAGGAACCCGGTCGCGGTGACGCAATCGGCCGCGAGCGGCGACGAACGCACCTCGGGCATCAGGTCACCCGCGAGCTGCATCGTGATGAAGCGATCGATCGGCAGGTTGTCGTTGAAGGCGCGCACGACCCAGTCGCGCCAGCGCCAGGCATTGCCGAAGGCCGTGTTCTCATCGAGGCCGTTGCTATCGGCGTAGCGCGCGACGTCGAGCCAGTGACGCGCCCAGCGCTCGCCGTACGCGGCGCTGGCCAGCAGGCGGTCGATCACGCGGGCCCAGGCGTCGGGCCGGGTGTCCTCCTCGAAGGCCCGGATCTCCTCATAGGTCGGGGGCAGCCCGGTCAGGTCGAAGCTCGCCCGGCGCAGCAGGGTCCGACGGTCGGCCCGACCCTGCGGCACCACAGCCTGCTCCTGCATCGCACGGATCAGGAAGCGGTCGATGTCGCCGGTGGACGAGGGCGCCCCGGCCGGCCGCGGTGGACGCGGGTTGCCCATCGGCTGGTACGCCCAGTGATCCCGTTCGATCAGGGCGGCCTTCTGCTTCCAGATCGCGGCCGCGTCCGGATCGGCCGGCGCCGAGGCATCGACCATGGCGTGGTCGGCATCCTTGGGAACGGGTGGCTCGTCGGCCCGGGCGATCGCGGGGGGCAGCGCGGCGCAGAGGGCGATCAGTCCGACCACTCCAGCGAGGGCGCCGATGGCGCGCCGGCCGGGGATGCCCAACCTGACGTACGCCAGGCCGGCAGATGACGGCTCGGAACACCCGGCGCCGCGCAGGGGGCTGGTACTGCCGGATCGTGCTCGCGCTCGGGCCACGGACGGATCGTATGGGTGATCCGAAGCGCCTCCAACGCGAATCGGCGGGCGACCTCGGATTCAGCAGGAGCAGGGGACCGGGTCATTGGGCCCCGAAGGGGCCCACGGCGCACGCCACCCGGAGGGTCGTGCCTCGACGTGTGCCAAATCTTGGCACTTCAGCGTCAGGATCGTCCCGGCGGGACCTTCTATGCAGGGCGCCATCGATCACGGGAGCGGATCGAGCGGTCGTCGGGTCCCTGGCCCTGGTGGTGTGCATCGGATTGGCGTTGGTGCCGATTCCGGTCATGCCGTCACGGTTCGGTCCCTTCGCCGTTGGGCCACTTCCGTCGGTTGCAGTCCCTGTTCGTTGCCGTCCTTGTTCGTTGCCGTCCCTGTTCCACGTCCGGGCCCGTTCCTTGGTCGCGAACCTCGACCAAGGCCGGGCGACACCACCAAGCCCAGAGGATCAATGCCCCCAACCCAGCGCCTCCTGCCCACATC
>JBEGNG010000255.1:0-3279 GCA_041182645.1 Planctomycetota bacterium | reverse complement strand
CGAACCGGCGCAGCGGGCGGATGAGAGCCGCGGCGCCTACGAGGTCCGGCTGCCCCGCTACCCGAGCGGCGCGAAGTCCCGCTACGCCATCGAGCTCGCAGCCGGGGAATTCAAGCGCCTGGGCATCGCCAAGGGAAGCCGCATCACGGTCGATTGGCAGGCCGTGAACACGCTCGCCAAGGCCACGCGCGTCGCCGGTTCGCGGCGATGACCGATCACGCCGGCGCACCACGGCGCCGAGCGGTCACGCCACCGGCAGCACGATGCCGCGGCATTCACCGAAGCTGAGCCTGGGGAGGCCCTCGCGAACGGCCCAGCCGCGCAGGATGACCTCGTCGCCGTCCTGGAGGAACTTGCGTTCGGTCCCGTCGGGCAGCGTGATCGGCTTGGTGCCGCGCCAGGTGAGTTCGAGCAGGCAGCCGCGCTCGTCCTCGCCGGCGCCGCTGATGGTGCCGCTGCCGATGAGGTCGCCGGGGCGCATGCGGCAGCCGCTGACGGTGTGGTGCGCGAGCATCTGATTCATGCTCCACCAGAGGTCGGTGCCACGGCTGCGGCTGACGACCATCGCGGGCACGCCGCGCTCACGCATGGGCGCGCTGGAGATCGCGACCTCGAGCCGCACGTCGAGCAGGAAGTCATCGCTCCAGCGCAGGTAGTCGAGTGGCTGAGGATCGCCCTCCGTCCGGGCCGGCATGGGTACGCGGTACGGCTCGAGCGCCGCGGCGGTGACGACCCACGGGCTGATCGAGGTCACGAAGTTCTTGGCGGTGAAGGGACCGAGCGGCTGGTACTCCCACTTCTGCAGGTCGCGCGCGCTCCAGTCGTTCAGCAGCACATGGCCGAAGATGCGCCCGGCGGCCTCGGCGACCGAGAGGCGCTGGCCGATCTCGTTGGCCTGGCCGCCCACGACGGCCCCGAGCTCGAGCTCGTAGTCGAGCAGGCGGCACGCGGTGAGCGCCGGCGGTCCATCATCGGCCTGCACCGTCTGACCCATCGGGCGGCGCACCGCCGCCCCGCTGGCCACGACCGTGCTCGCGCGGCCGTGGTAGCCCACCGGCAGGTGCTTCCAGTTGGGCATGAGCGGGTTCGTGGGGCGGAACATCGAGCCCACGTTGGTCGCGTGGTGGATCGACGCGTAGAAGTCGGTGTAGTCGCCGATGTCGCAGGGCAGCCGCATCGTGATGCCCCACGCCGGGAGCAGCGCATCCTTGGCGACGGCGGCATCGCGCAGGTCGGGGCATCCGGCCGCGAGCAGGCGTTGGAGTTCGGTGCGCGTCGCCGACCAGGCCGCATCGCCCAGGCCGAGGTAATCGTTCAGCACCGGCCGCGCGAGCGCGTCGCGGATCCGCTGGTCGAGACGGCCGAGCACGCCGGACTCCACGCACCGGTGCAGGTCGAGGATGCAGTCGCCGACGCGGACGCCCAGCCGCGCGCCCCGCCCTTCGCCGCTCCAGGCCCCGAAGGGCAGGTTCGCGAGGCCGAAGCCCTCGCCCTTGCCCTCGCCGCCGGCGGACTGGGCACCCGGGACCCACGATGCATCGATGCCGTTCATGCGCAGTCCTCCGTGCTCACCAGCCCCATGGCCAGGAGATCCTCGAGCGGTTCGTCGTAGCTGCACGAGCCGAAGCTGTGCATGAGCTGGGTGCGGGCGGCCGCGGCCTGCGCCGCCGTGATGCGGATGCCCTGCCAGGCGATGCCCGCACCGTCGACGGTGAACGCGTCACGCCGCTCGTCGGCGAGCAGCCGTTCGAGGCCGGCCCGGTCGATGGCGCCCGCATGGGCCATGCAGGCGCCGACGATGACGTTCATGAAGCCGTGCTGCGAGCAGCCGAGGGCCGGCACCGGATGACGCAGCGCACGGTGCAGGCCGGCAGTGGCCTTGAAGGGCACGCGGCCACGCGCGCACGCGTCGATGAAGGCGGCGACCTGGTCGATGCCGGGGTGCGCGGCCGCCACGGTGCCGCCCGTGCGGATCTTGGCGCCGAAGCCCTCGTCGGCGATCGCCGTGAGCAGCCCCCGGACATCGCGATCGACGGGAAGCTCCCAGTACGTGAAGCACTCGGGAAGGACCTCGGTCGCGCGCTCGATCTCGTCGGCGGACGACACCTTGACCTCCAGGCAGTCGACCTGCATCGCGGGTTCACCCGGTGAATCGTGCCGGTCGTTGAAGGCCTCGATCGCGTCCATCGCCGCGGTGAACTCGTCCCACTGCGCCACGGGCGGCGTCACGGCAGAGATCGCCCAGGCCCCATCGGTCTGCGGCGGTTCGGCGGTCGGGGCATGTCCCTTGGCGAGCCCGCCCAGGGCTGCCAGCCGCGCCGCCGGCCAGACCAGGCGCGCACCGATCCACGACGCGCCACCGCCCAGGAGCCGGGCATGCATGGACACCGCCGTCGGCTCATCGAGCGAGGCCGGCGGGTAGAGCCCGGCGTAGTCGATCGACTCGCCCAGCAGGGCCTGGAGCGTGGCGTGGCGCATGGGATCAGGGCTTCGCGGGCGCACCGGCCCGCAGGTCGCGCACGAGGTCGCGCAGGCACTGGGCGTAGCCGTCGGACAGCGCCTTCACGACGCCGGCGGCATCGTCGGAGCCGATCGGCGCGTCATGCTCGTACACGCGCTCCATGACGATGCGTGGATCGGTGTCGGTGCGCTCGAGCAGGATGACCTGCACCTTCACGCGCGCAGTCCCCGACCCGTCCTCGGCGTAGTAGGCGCCGAACGTCCTGACGCTGGAGACCAGCGCGAACTGGTCGGACCCGAACAGCCCGGCGATGCTCACCGTCCGGGCCGCCTTCGCCTGCGTGAGGGCATCCACCAGCTGCGCCTGCAGGATCTGGTCGATCGGCATGACCCAGCCGTTGTAGATGTCGGCGCGGGCCTCGCCGTTGGCGTGGTGGTAGACCAGCGTGTCCGAGTTCCACGGCGCCGCCATGCGCGGACGGGCGACGCCCAGCTGCCCGATCCACGGGTCGCCGGCCGATGCGGGAAGCGAGTCCACGGCATCGATCGTCCACTGGGTCGAGCCCGGCCTGGGAGCGAGCAGCGAGCACCCTCCCGACGCGAGCACGCCCAGGGCGAGCAGCGCGGCGGCGGCGCGGGACGTGCGGGAAGGTGCGGGGCTTGGGTTGAAGGTCGTCATGGCTTGGTGCTCCGTGAGGAGTTCGATGGGGTGCTGGCAGGTTCCGGCGGTGCGAAGAGCGTGGATCCTGCGTCTCGCTCGAGTTGGTTGGCCAGCCGCTCGAAGCTCCGTGCTGCTCCAGTCAGCTCCTCGATGAGCGC
>JBEGNG010000254.1:0-3797 GCA_041182645.1 Planctomycetota bacterium | reverse complement strand
ATGGATGACCTGCCCGAATCGATCGTGCAGGGGATGCTCCTGCCGTTGCCGGCCTGAACCCGGATCAGAGGGTCCAGGACGAGAGCACGAGCCCCAGGTCGTTGCCGTCGACGATGCCGTCACCGTTCACGTCGGCGCTGCCGAGCGACGACCCCCAGGCGGCGAGCAGGACCCCGAGGTCCGCGGCGTCGACGATGCCGTCACCGTTGACGTCGGCAGGGTTGGAGGGCGCCGGCGTGATCGTCAGGTTGGCGGAGTAGAGCTGCAGGTCATTGGTCGTGGTGACCGGGGCCACGCGCAGGTAGTAGGTGCCGGCCACCGTGAATTCGTAGTTCGACAGGACCTCTGCCTGACCGAGGGCATTCACGTCCTGCGTGGCGATCACCGCGCCCGCGGAGCTGAGCACGTCGATCTTCAGGTTGTGGATCGATGAGGCGGTGACGCTCGTACCCGTGTTGCAGGCGCTGGTCTGGGGACCGGCGGTGTAGGTGCCTCCCTGCGGGATGATGGTCAGCGAGACCTTCGAGCCCGCATCGGCCACGATCTTCCAGAGGTCGACGTCGCCGTTGTCGTCGATCGACAGGTTGGTGTAGGACGACAGGCCCTCTGCGTTGGTCGGCACTGCTGCGTTCGCCAGCGCATCGGAGACGGCCTCCAAATTGTCGCCGTACTGCCGCTGCGCACCGCGGATGTCGTCGATCTGGGGTCCGTCGACGTTGGTGAAGATGAACGGCTCCATCAGCTTGGTCGTGGCGGCCGGACAGACGTGCTCGAGGCCGATGCCGTGACCGTGCTCGTGCGCGACGATGTTGCGGAAGTACCGGTAGTTGTTCGTGGTCGGGCCCCAGCTGGCGTCGGAGTTGAGCACCATGTCCCCGTTGTTGGGGAACTGGTTGTAGGCGAGGATCGACGTGTTGGTGAGCCCGCGGCCTGCGATGCGCACGTCGCCGCGGGTGGTGCCCCCGGCGCTGCCCCACGCCGCTCCGTCATCGCTCACCTCGACGTACGACAGGCCCGTCAGGTCGCTCCAGCGCTGGAAGACCTGTCGAATGAGGTTCTTGCCGTTCTCGAGCGAACCGAAGCGCGCGGCGAGGGTGGCATTCACGTTGTTCGGGGCGGATCCGATGCCCAGCCCGATCTCGTCGGGGATCGTGACGCCGTCCGGGACGACCGACCAGCGGATCTGGAGGGGCTGGCCCTGCGCACTGCTGCCGTTCAGGTTCCAGCGGGGCGCAAGTTGGTAGGCCAGCCCGCCATCCATGCCGCCGTTGAGCCACACGTTGATCAGTCGTTGCGTGACATCCGCGACGAACGCCGGATCGGCATCCTCGGTGAAGCACATGGACAGGGGCAGGCCGGCCGGCAGGTCGGCGCACTGCATGCCTTCTTCGCGGGCGTGGTGGGAACAGCCGGCCTCGCACGCATGCACGGCGGACCGCGCGGGAGCCGCGCCCGGCGCCATGCCAAGGGCGGTGATCAGGCAGCCGATGAACAGGGAACCGGCGAGAGCGGTGGTCGTGGGGATGATCGTCATGGAAGCGTCTTCTTCGAAAGGGGCCGAACTGGATTCAAGGACGTCTGAAACAGTAGCCCGATTGGGCGCCAAGGCGAATCGGGGGAGGTGAAATGACCCGGATTCAGCCGCTGGACGCGGGGACCGGGGCGGTCCGCAGGTGGCGCTCCGGTTCAAACCACGCGTCATCGGATGCGCGGGGTTCGACCCGTTCCACCACCATGCGGCGCAGGAACCGACCGCTGGCCGGCCACTCCGCGACGACGGACACCAATTCGTTCGTCGTGCCGTCGGCGACCAGGCGCACACGCTCCGGCAGCGGCGGTCCGCGCATGCCGCGGCGGGCCTTGCGGATCGACGGCCCGTCATCCTTCCGGTCGCGCGATGCTCCATCGGCGGTCTGGACCGACATGGACTCCGAGGTCCCGGCGCGGGGCGTGGCTTCGATCACCACCAGGGGCGACCCATCGGCGTTCCGGGCCTGGGCCCCGACGACGACGGTGAGGTCGAAGCCGATGGCGAGCCGTTCGAGCAGGGGCTGGAGCGTCAGCAACTCGTCGTCCCCGTCATCGTCGGCTTGCTCGGTCGGAGTCGGGCCCATCAACGGCATCGGATCGCGCATGCGCATCGGTTCAGCGCTGCGCGTGATCGAACCATCGAGGTCGATCTGCCAGTAGTCGCGCCCGTCGAAACCCCAGGCGACCGGCGGTGCACCACGATGCTCGTGGCTGTGCGGACCGTCCGGCCCACGCCGCTCGGCCCCGTCGCGCCCGGGCCCCGGGTGCTCCGGATCCGCATGCCCATCGGATCCACGGCGCCCGCGCCCTCCGGGTGGGCCCGGCATCGGGCGGCTGCCGCCATCAGAGCGCCCCACGGCACCCGACGGCAGGGCATCGACATCGAGTGCGAACACGAACCGTCGTCCGGTTCCCACGTCGACGGTGGCTTCACGAAGCGACTCGGTGCCGTCGCGATTGGCCAGCACGATCGTCTGCCGGTACGAACGGTTGCCGGTGGCCAGCCGATTCGAGATCGACTGCAGCGTGGCGTAGGCGGAGTTCGTGGCGGGGCCGATGGTCAGCAGGACCCCCAGCGCGAGCGTGGCTGCAAGGGCGCCTGCCGCGGCGATCCGGGCCAACCCGAACCGACCGATGCGCCCGACCACGCCCGTACCGCGCTCAAGCTGCTTCATCGCAGCGCGGACCCGCCGGTCCTGCGCGGCGGCGTGGTCAGCCGCGAGCGTCGTCAGCAAACCATGGACCAGGCGCTCGTCCGCGCTGGGTTCCCGATCGTGGTCGTCGTGCCGGGTCATGCCGATGCCCCGTGGAGGAAGCCCTTCAGGCGCAGGCACTCGGCCAGCTGCAGGCGAGCCCGGTAGAGGCGCTTGCGGAAGGTCTCGTCGTTCGTGCCCGCGGTGGATGCCGCCACGCGTGGGTCGAGCGACCGGGCGTAGACCAACTCGACCGCCTCGCGCTGCTCCGGTGCCAGTCGCTGCAGGCAGTCGAGCAAGGGCTGCAGCCGGTCACCGAACCGGTCCGCCGGCGTGGTCTCGATGCCCGCGAGCTGTTCCTCGATGTGCAGGGCGGCAGCATCGCCGGCGATCTCGTGGCGACGTTGCTGCTTGCGGGCGGCTGCGGTCGAAGTCGGGCAGGCGCCGCCACGCAACGATGATCGCCTCCTGGAAGGCGTCATCCACCAGGGCGTCGTTCCAGGCGAGGGCACGCAGGTAGGCCATGAGCATGTCCGCGTGCTCACGCACGAGGATCTCGAAGGCCTGGCTGTCGCGCGGGTCCATCAGGGGCATTGTCCACGATGACGCCGCGCGGGACACGGGGCCGGATAGAGTTCGGTCCTTTCCCATGCTCCGGATCGCGATCAAGATGCTCTTCGGCGACGGGGCCCGGTTCTACGGGATCCTGCTGGGCCTGGCGTTCGCCAGCCTGCTGATCGCCCAGCAATCCAGCATCTTCGTGGGCCTGATGAGCCGGACGAGCGCCTTCATCCGCGACACCCCGCAGGCCGACATCTGGGTCACCGACCCCGACCTCCTCTCGGTCGATGATGCGAAGGCCCTCCGGGACACCGACCTGCAGCGGGTCCGCGGGGTGCCCGGCGTCGCCTGGGCGGTCCCGCTCTTCAAGGGCCTGCTCGGCGTCAAGCTCGGCGACGGGCGGCGGACCGTCTGCGAGGTCGTCGGCATCGACGACGCCACGCTGATCGGCGGCCCGCACACGATGCTCGAGGGCCAGGTCGGCGACCTGCGCCAGGCCGATGCGGTCATCGT
>JBEGNG010000253.1:0-3295 GCA_041182645.1 Planctomycetota bacterium | reverse complement strand
CTCCATGAAGTCCCACACCGGCACGATCCACTGGATCGCATCGGACGGGCAGCTGCACCTGGCCGCGGTGGTGGGCCACTTCCCGCCGCCCGTGATGGACGCGATCCGCGTCATTCCGCCGGGCAAGGGCCTGGCCGGCCTGGCGGCGGAGCGCCGTGCCTGCGTGACGATCTGCAACCTGCAGTCCGACGACACCGGCCAGGCGCGACCGGCCGCGCGCGCGACGGGCATGGAAGGCGCAATCACGGCGCCATGCCTCGCGCCCGACGGGACGGTCGTCGGCGTGATCGGCGTGGCGAATGCCGAGCCACGCACGTTCACCGATGCCGAGCAGGCCGCATTGCTGGCTGCCGGGCGTGCCCTCGCGGCGCGCCGGATCGGCGTGACCGGATGAGCGGGCCGGCGGAGGGTGCTTGGCTCGCGGTGCTCGGATTCTCGACGGCCGCCGGCATCGTGAGCGTCGGTGCGACCGTCGCGGTGGAACGCTTCGGAGGCCGCGTCGGCGGCATCCTGGGCACCGTGCCGACCACGATCATGCCTGCGACGATGGGCCTCTTCGCGACGCACCCGATGGATGCGGACGGCACCTCGAGCGAGGGCTTCCTCCGGGCGGTGGCCGTGGTGCCGGCCGGCATGATGATCAACGCGGCGTTCCTCGCGAGCTGGCGTGTGCTGCCACGCTGGTTGCATGCCGACGACTCGCGGACCACGCTCTGGCGCTGCATCGCGGCGAGCCTCGCGGTGTGGGCCGTGCTCTCGCTGGCATGGGTCGTGGGGATCCATGCCCTGCAGCCGACGGTGGAGGCTTCGCTGGCGATCGGCGGCGGCACGCTGCTGCTCACCGCGGCGCTCGGCATCGTGCTGTGCCGTCATGGCGTGCCGGCACCCAAGGGCGGCAACCGCGTCGGTGTGCCGGTGCTGGTGGCGCGGGGTGTGGGTGCAGGCGCTGCGATCGCGGTCGCCCTGCTCATCGCGCGCGGCGGACATCCGATCGCCGGAGGCATGGCCGTGACCTTCCCGGCGATCTTCCTCACCACGATCGTGGGCACGTGGCTTGCGCAGGGTCGCGAGGTGCCGGTCGGTGCGGTCGGGCCGATGGTGCTCGGTTCGTGCGCGGTCGGCTCGTACGCCATGCTCTCGGGGCTCATCTATCCGTCGCTCGGGATCCTGCTCGGCACGCCGGTGTGCTGGATGCTTGCGGTCGGCTGCGTCAGCGTGCCTGCCGGACTGTGGCTCCGCGCACACAGCATGCGCTCCGACCAGGAGTGATGCGTTGCGCCATCGTGCGGCGATCGGCTCAGGCGGTCCGTCTGCATCGCTGGGCGCACCTCGGGTAGGGTGGCCCGATCACATGCCCAAGGCTGCTCGATGGATCCTGCACGCCCTCGCGCTCGCCACGCCCTGGGTGACGGCCATCTGGCTCGGGGCGACGCTGCCTGATCGTTACCCCGTGCACTTCGATGGCTCAGGCGCGCCCGACCGCTGGGCGGGGCCCGGCCACGGCGAGTGGTACCTGCTGGCGGGGATCGCCACGTTCGTCGGTTGCATGCTGGCCGGCGCGGGCGCCCTCGCGACCTTCTGTGCGGTGCGCGCACCCGAATGCGTGAACGTGCCGGCGAAGGCGGCCTTCGTGCGCTTGCCGCCGATGGTCCGCGCGCGATGCCTCGCGCCCATGATCGACCTGCTCGCCATGATCGCGGTGCTGGTCGCCGTGCTCTTCGCACGCATCATGCATGGCACCTGGCAGGTCGCCACCGGTGAGCGCGCCACCCTCGCGCCCTGGGACGCGCTCGTGCTCGTGGGCCTGATCCTCGCGGCGACGGCCTGGCAATCGATCGTGACGTACCGCCGCGTGCTGGCCGAGGTGGCGCATCAGGCGTGACCGGTCTGCACGCCGGCAGTCGTCAGGTGGTGCCGAGCCAGCGGGACCGTTGGGCCGCGATCTCGGCCGGCGTGAAGAAGTGCGAGCACAACCGTGAACCGTGGACACGATCGATCTCGTCCGGCAGGCGGCTGATTCGACCACGGACCTTGTCATGCGAGGTGCCGGCACCGCGCTGCTCGGCGGAGTTCACGCGGACCATCCGGACGGGGGACCCGACGAAGTCCGACAGTTCGCGTGCCTTCGCGTCGTCATCGAGATCGGCCCGGAGCACGAGGATCGTCCAGGGTGCATGCTGGACCACCATGGCTTTGCGTTCGGTGTCGAACCGTGCACCCCACGGACTCCAGCCGAGGGCCGGGCGCACGTCGGCGTCGAACCAGTCCGTCATGGCGTTCGAGTACGGAGGGATCAAGGGCCAGGCCGCACCATCGCCGGGCGACTCGAAGGCCGCCATGCTGGCCGCCACCGCGATCGGGTCCCTGACCATCATCACGAAGCGAGCCGGTCGCCGCGGCTGGGTGATGCCATGCAGGACGGCCCAGTCACCCGTCATGCGATTGCGCAGGATGCCGTCCGGGCTGAGTCGCGGCACCGGGTGGCTCCATGACATGAGCGGCTCATGCAGCCGATGGCACTTGAAGGCACGTGATCCGATGGCCACACGGAGGGAGCGGTAGACGGCCGTGGAAGCCGTGCGATGCGTGCTGGCGACCACCACGGGTTCGTCGCGAAGCGCCACGATCCGGGCACGCAGCATGGCGTACCGCACCATGAACGAGGCTTGCTTGGCCAGTCCCTGCATCAGGCGTGGCCGGCCTGGACGACGGGCTGGGCGTTCTGCTCGCTGCACAGCACCACGAGCAGGTTGCCGACCATGCGGGCCCGCTCCGCGCCGTCGAGCTTGGCGACGCTGCGCTGTTCGAGCTGCGTGAGGGCCATCTCGACCATGCCGACGGCCCCCTCGACGATCTTCTGCCGTGCGGCGATGACCGCGCTGGCCTGCTGGCGGCGCAGCATCGCGGCGGCGATCTCGGGCGCGTAGGCCAGGCTGCTGATGCGGGCCTCGATGACCTCGACGCCGGCCTGGGCGAGCCGGACGTGCAGTTCATCGCGCAGCCGCGCGCCGATCAGGTCGGTGTTGCCGCGCAGGCTCGGCGTGTCGTGGTCGTCGGGGGCGTCGTAGTGGAACTGGCTGGCCAGGTTGCGCAGCGCGCTCTCGGACTGGATCTCGACGAAGTTCTCGTAGTCGTCGACCGAGAAGATGGCCTGTGCGGTGTCGGTCACCTGCCAGACGACGACGGCTGCGATCTCGATCGGGTTGCCGTCACGGTCGTTGACCTTGATGGGCGTGCCGCGGCTGCGCGCGGCCTTGACGAGCACCTTGCCCGTCGTGGGTTCGGTCACGTCGGA
>JBEGNG010000252.1:0-3688 GCA_041182645.1 Planctomycetota bacterium | reverse complement strand
ACCACCCGGACCATCTCGACCCAGTCGAAGTGCTGTCGGTGGATGAAGACGGCCTCGGCGGTGGCCAGGGCCAGGAGGATCAGGCCGGCCAGGCCCAGCAGATCGAGGTCCTGGCGCGCGAGGTGCGCCTCGCGGTAGGTGCGGCTGCGACGGCCGAGCACCGCGAAGGCGCGACGAAGGCCAAGCGCGACCATGCAGGCCAGACCCGCCTCGGCGGCGAGGCAGGCGACCGACCAGCCGCGGCCGACCAAGGGCGGCGTGAACAGCGCGAGTTCCCCGGCGACCCGAAGGGCATCGACGGCGAGCCAGAGGGGCAGGCACCACAGGGCGCGCGGCACGACCGCTCCGTACTCGCGCGCGAGCACGGCGTCGCGCCGGGGCGAGACGAGCCAGGCCGCGATGCACGCCGCGCCGAGCGCGACCACGCCCGCGATCGAGGAGACGAGCGTGGCCATGCGCGGCGTCTGGGGCGCACCCTCGGCGACGAAGGTGAGCGCGCGTGCGGCGCCTGCGGGACCGCTCAGGCACGCCCACCACAGCGTGAGCGCGCCGCAGCACGAGGCAAGCCCGATCGCGACGGACCACGGGTTCCGCAGGCGAAGCAAGCCACGGACGCCCGCATCCGTGCTCTCGACGAGCGTCGTCATGATCGGCGTGCCGCATTCGGGGCAGCGTTCCCACGCTTCCACGCCCTTCAGGTCATGGCGGCACGAGCGGCAGGGCAGGTGGATCCCGATGCGGACGGACATGAATGAAGCCTAGCGCACCTATACTCGTCGCTTCATGGAACCCGTGCAGAAGCTGCGCGAGACGATCGGCACGGCGTACCTGGGCAACCGCCAGGCCGTCGACCGGCTCGTGACCTGCCTGCTCGCGCGCGGGCATGCACTCATCGAGGATGTGCCCGGCGTGGGCAAGACGACGCTCGCCAGCGCGCTCGCGCGCAGCCTGCAGTGCTCGTTCGGGCGCATCCAGTGCACGCCCGACCTCCTGCCGAGCGACGTGACCGGCGCCAGCGTCTTCCTGCGCGATCGCGGCCAGTTCGAGTTCCGGCCCGGGCCGGTGTTCGCCAACATCGTCCTCGCCGACGAGATCAACCGCGCCACGCCGCGCACGCAGAGCGCGCTGCTCGAGGCCATGGGCGAGGGCTCGGTCACCGTCGAGGGGATCACGCACCGCCTGCCGCAGCCCTTCATGGTCGTGGCGACGCAGAATCCCTACGAATTCGAGGGCACCTACACGCTGCCGGAGAACCAGCTCGACCGGTTCCTCATGCGCGTCACGCTGGGCTACCCGAGTCCCGACGACGAGAGCCGCGTGATCCTGCAGCAGCCCGGGCGGGTCGCGCTGCCGTCGATCGAGCCGGTGATGGACGCCGCCGGCGTGCTGGCGATGCAGGATGCGGTCGATGCCGTGCGGCTGGCGCAGCCCCTGGTCGACTACATCATCGCGCTCGCCTCGGCCACGCGCGAGCACGAGGACCTGCAGCTGGGCGTGAGTCCGCGCGGTGCACTGGCGCTCGCCCAGGTGGCGCGGGCGACGGCCTACATGGATGGCCGCGACTTCGTCACCCCCGAGGACATCGTGGGCAACGCGGCGGCGGTCTTCGTGCACCGCATCATGCCGCGGGGTTCCATGGAGTTCGGCGACGCGCAGATGGCGCGGCGCATCGTGCAGCAGGTGCTCGAGACGGTGCCGGGCCCCGCATGACCGGCTCGCCCGCCGACCGAGCGCGCAACGGGGGTGCCGGACCCGCGGGCGACGGGCAACGGCGGGCGGTGGTGCTGCTCTCGGGCGGCCTCGACAGTGCCGTCACCGCCGCATGGCTGCGCCGCGAGGGCTTCGCGGTGCACGCGCTCAGCTTCGACTACGGGCAGCGCCACAGCGTGGAGCTGCAGGCCGCGTCGCGGGTCGCCGCGCAGGTCGGCGTCGTGGAGCACGTGGTGCAGCGCATCGACCTGCGTGCCTTCGGCGGCAGTGCGCTGACCGCCGACATCGCGGTGCCGAAGGACCGTTCGCCGGACCAGATGGCCGGTTCGATTCCCGTCACGTACGTGCCGGCGCGCAACACGATCTTCCTGGCCTTCGCGCTTGCGTTCGCGGAAGTGCGCGGTGCCTTCGACCTGGGGATCGGCGTGAACGCGATCGACTACTCGGGCTATCCGGATTGCAGGCCCGAGTTCATCGCCGCCTTCGAGCGCGTGGCCAACCTCGCCACCCGCGCCGGCGTCGAGTCCGGGCACATCCGCCTGCACACGCCGCTGCAGGACCTGAGCAAGGCGCAGATCGTGCGCCTGGGCCGCGACCTCGGCGTGGACCTCTCGCTCACGATCTCGTGCTACGACCCCGCGGCCGACGGCACGCCGTGCGGCCGCTGCGACGCGTGCGAGCTGCGCGCGCGCGGGTTCGCCGAGGCGGGGTGATCCCCGCCCCGGCGGAGCGCGTTCATCCGTTCCAGCTGCCGAGCAGGATCGCCAGATCCTTGCCGTCGACGATGCCGTCGCCGTTGACGTCGGCCTCCGTCGATGCGGTCCCCCAGGCGGCCAGCATCACGGCCAGGTCCTGGGCATTGACCACGCCGTCACCGTTGAGGTCCGAGGGATTGCCTCCGGCTCCACCGTCCTGCGGCACCGTGACCTGGATGGTCCTGAAGCAGCAGGGATGGAACGCCAGGGTGTGCATGCCCACGACCAGGGAGAGCTGCGTGCCTGCAGGCGCATCGGTCACGATGGAGATCGCGCCGCCGGTGGCTTCGGCATCGACGTCGATCGTCCCACCGAACGCCACGGCGGGAGCGACGTCGATCAGGTCGGGGGTCACATCGGCCATGAAGCCGGCGGGGATCGACGCGGGATCGATGGCCAGCGTGACCCATTCGGCGTTCCAGGTCTCGAGGTTGACGATGTCGAGGTTCAGGCCGAAGGAGCCTGCTCCGGGCAGATCGACCAGGTCGAGCTTCTGCACCTCGAAGCACTCGCAGTCGGGCAGCGTGATGCACACATCGACCGTGCAGCACGGGTCGGGCGACCCGAGCCGGACGAGCGTCGCGGTGAAGCAGAGTTCCGTGCCCGGCGCGCCCTGGATCGGCAGCTGCAGCTGCATGACGCCGTTGGGCGGCAGGGGCTGCGGCAGGAAGAACACGTTGTTGGGCGCGAAGGCCGGGTCGGACAGGATCAGCATGTCCGCCTGCTGTAGGAGATCGTGCCGTCGGCGTTGGGCACGCACGAGAGGTCATCGGTCTCGATCGAGCAGGGCTCCTCGGTCGCCCAGCAGGTGATGTCGAGGGAGCCGACCATGCTCTTGTTCACCGAGAGATCCACCATCGGCCCGCCCGGAAGGTCATTCTGGCCGGGATTGGCATCGATCAGCGGGATGCCGGCGATGCCGTAGTTGGCACCACCGATGACGGGCGTGCTGAAGAAGTCACCGGACACCCACGCCTGAGGACCCAGCGCGCCGTCGATGTAGTCGATGCCGCCGGTGGCATTCTGCCAGTTGCTGAATCCCACGCTGCCGAGTTCATAGTTGGTGGCGGTCCACGACGTCGAGCCCGCATCGAAGCAGGCGCGCCACGCCCGGCTCTGGTGGGCACCGGAGGAGTCGAAGCTGAGGGCGGTCCGCTCGGCCAGCAGCATGCAGCAGTCGGCATCGAAGCTGATGTCGACCACCGGACGACCCTGTCCGCTTC
>JBEGNG010000251.1:0-3334 GCA_041182645.1 Planctomycetota bacterium | reverse complement strand
GCAGGAGCGCGTGGCGATGGAGCGCCTCGCCGACCGCTTCCTGAAGACGACCTCGCTCAGCATCTTCGATGACGCGGTCAAGGGCAGCCTCGAGCGCGTTCGGACCGAGCGCGCGCGCTGAGCGGTCGGAGACCCCGCACGGCAGCCGGACGGATGCACCCTGCCCGACTCGGGGCGTCAGGTCCGCACGCCGCTGAGCCGCCAGACCGCCAGCGGGATCAGGATCGCGATCGGGATCAACACGCCCGCCGTCGGCCCCAGCCCGGAGAGCGGGACGCTCATCGCGACCATCGCGCCGAGCGCCATCGGCACCGAGAAGGCCGCGCACCGCACCGACTGCATGAGCAGGTTCGCGGGCTCTCGCAGCAGGAAGTACGGCAGGCTCGCCACGAGCACGAGCAGGTTGGCGAGGATCGCCCCCCAGCGCCCGATCACGAACCGACGCCCGTCGGCGGCGGGAAGGCTTCCGTCATCGACCATCGCCAGGATCTGCCGCGACGACAGCATGTGCGCGAACATGCGGTTCTGCCGCATGACGATCGCGCCTGGGGAGAGGGACGAGGGGAACTCGGCCACGGGCGTGCTGCTGGAGAGTCGCTGCGCTCGCTCGTCGCGCGCATCGGCCGTGACGACGCGGCGGCCGTCCGTGAGCACCCACGCCTCGCGTGCGTCGTCCCAGGTCGCCGACGGGGCCTGCACGCGGGACTGCAGGCTCCCGGTGCGGTCGCGCTCAAGCGCGACGAAGCCCCGCATCGTCGCCGTGGACCGGTCGAACGCCTCCGCATGGAGCAGGGCCCCCGCGTCGTCGGCGACGAGCTGGACAGGCAGCTGCTTGGGCCCCTTCTTCGCCAGCTCCGTGTGCTCACGCAGGAGCCGAGCGGCGAGCCTCGGCACGATGACCTCGTTGTCGAACGCCTGGATCCCGCCGAGCAGCGCGCCGCCCACGATGATCGGCAGCGCCACGCGCGGCAGGCTGATGCCGGCGGCCATCATGGCCACCAGTTCGCGGTTGCGGTGCAGCTGGGCCAGCGTGAAGCCCATCGCGCCGACGGCGACCAGCCCGGCGAGGTACTGGTAGATCTGGAAGATGCGCGGACCGTGGAAGTCGGCGACGGCGCGGATGATGCCGAGCAGGCTGGCCTGCCCGTCGGGGCTCGCGGCGCGCGCGGCTTCGACGAACTTCTGGGCCTGCACGATCGTGTCGACCGAGACGGCGAACACGAACAGCAGCAGGAAGATCACGGCGAAGTTGCCGAGGAAGCGCAGGAGGATGGCTCGGTCGAGGATCCGCATCGCCGCCTCAGTGCACCGCCACCTTGCGCCACGCCCACCACACGATCGCCGCGACCGCCGCGTTGCCGGACCACATCACGAGGAACCCCCAGACCATCTCCCCGTCGCGCATCGAATGCTGGCCGGAGTTGATGAGCAGGATGTCGATGATCGCCGGCACGAACGCGATCGCGTAGACGAGCAGCGGGCTCGATCGGCGCAGCTGCACCGCCAGGACCGCTCCCATCAGGAGCAGCAGCGGCGCGCATGCCGCCTGGGCCAGCCGCATCCACGCGTGGGCGATCGCCTCCCAGACGACCTCGCGCCGCAGCGTGCCCCAGGTCCGCGCACTCGCCCCGATCGTGCCGGCGATCGGACCGAGCAGCGCCGTGTTCGCCGCGGCCGCGGTCGCCTCGGCCTCGAGCGCATCGGCCGTCACCGATGCAACCGGCAGCACCAGGTCGGGACGGACGCCGTCGAGCGCCTCCGGCCAACTCGACGAGAGCCCCTCGACCGAGGGATTCACCAGCGTGACCGTGAACCGCACCGCGCTCGCCGGGTCATCGCCGCGCTCGAGCGGCGCAAGGTCGAAGCGCGCCGAGGCACCCCTGCCGCGGCGCAGCAACCTGCCGTCCTGGCTCTCCTCGATGAGCACGCCGCCGCCGGGTGCGCCAACCGCCTGCCCCCCCTGGATCCCCGCTGCGCGGAGCTCGTAGCGGCGGCCGGAGCGGTCGTCGACGAAGGGCACCGCGATGCCGCGCCGCAACTGCGCGTCGGCCAGCGCGAGGGTGCGCACCGAGCGGACCATGCGCGCGATCTCGGTCCGTCGCTGGGCGCTGTCGGTGCTGACGTCGGGATTGCGGATCATCGAGACCAGGTCGAGCAGGTTCGCCATGTTGGGGCTGCGCTCGGATGCGCTCTGCACCTCGACGGCATCGGGATTCGCCTCGGGGACGAACGCGACCGTCCCGTCGAGCAGGCGCACCACGCTCACCTGGCGCATCGATGCCTTCATGAGCAGCCGCGACTGGCCCGCGCGGCCCTCGACCCGGTACAGGTCGACGACCGCCGACTCGGCGACGAACTCGGTCTCGGGCACGCCGCCCCGGCCGAACTCGACCGCCACCACGCCGCGCATCCCGATGCGGTCGGCCACGCCGTCGGGCGCCTCGAGCAGCTCGGCCTGGTCGGCGTAGACCATCATGCGCCCGGCGTTGAAGGCCTTGCCGTCGCGGACGGTCGCCACGAAGACGGCCGCCGCATCCTGCGTGATGACCGACTTCATCGCCGCCCAGAACGGCGGGATCACGGCGTTGACCAGGATCGCCATCACGATCGCCAGCGCGGCCCCGAGCACCATGTGCGGCCGGAAGATGCTGCGGTAGCTGAGCCCGGACACGCTCATCGCCAGGAACTCGTTGTCCGAGACCATCCGGTGCGTGACGAGCGTCGCGGCGAACCCGCCGGCGAAGGGCAGCGCGAACTGCAGCATCGGCACCGTCGCCAGCGCGACGTACTTGGCCACGCCCACGGGCCCGAGCAGGTTCTGCGCAAGCGGGCGGATCACCGCGCCGAACGCCACGACGATCACCATCACCGCCGTCGTGAGCAGCAGCACCTTCGCGATCTCGACGATCACGTGGCGGACCAGGATGCTCGAGTCGGTGCGCATGCGTGGCGTCAGCGCAGGCCGTAGTCCTTGATCTTGCGGTAGAGCGTGCGTTCGCCGATGCCCAGGAGCTGCGCCGCCTGCTCGCGGTTGCCCTGCGTGCGCGCCAGCGTCTGGCGGATCGCCTCCTTCTCGAGCTGGGCCATGTCGAGGCCCGCCAGGCCGCCGGCCGGAACGGCGGCGGGCGCATCGGGTTCGTCGCGGTCGACTGCCCGGATCTCCTCCGGCACGTCGCCCACGTCGAGCTGATCGCCGGCGGCCGTGACGACCATCCGGTGCACGACCATCATCAGCTCGCGCACGTTCCCGGGCCAGTCGTACGCCGTCAACCGCATCATCGCGGCCTGCGTCACCGGCATGGGCTGACGGCCGAGCTCCTTGGCGTAGCGCCCG
>JBEGNG010000250.1:0-3341 GCA_041182645.1 Planctomycetota bacterium | reverse complement strand
AACTACGACAAGGGCGGCGGCATCATCATCCTCAGTGGTGGTCAACCGACGATCCGCACCTGCCGCTTCATCAACAACCGGTGCACCTTCGGCGGCGGCGCCGGGTACGTGCTCAGCGCCGGTGGTTCGTTCACCGACTGCGACTTCATCGACAACATCGGCGGCTCCTACGGCGGCGCCTTCGACACCAACGCCGGTGCCGTGACCTGGACCGGGTGCCTCTTCCGCAACAACCAGGCCTCGCGCGCGGGCGCGATCGAGACCTTCGGCGTCGCCAGCCGCTCGATCACCAACTGCGTGTTCATCCAGAACCGCGCGACCACGACCAACAGCGGCGGTGCGATCTGGTCAGGCAACAGCGCCACCGTGACCGTGCGCAACTGCACCTTCGTCGCGAACACCTCGGCCACGACGACCGGCGGCGGCTACCTGAACACCGGCGGAACCTCGAACCTGGCGAACTGCGTCTTCTGGAACAACACCGGCTCGGGCGGCAGCACCGCGAACAACCAGGTCACGACGACCGCCGGCACGACGACCGTCAGCTACTCGCTCGTGCAGGGCGGCGCGACCGGCACCGGCAACATCAGCACGACGCCGCTCTTCGTCGACCTGGCCGCGTTCGACCTGCGGCTGCAGCCCGCGTCGCCGGGCGTGGACGCCGGCAGCAGTTCGCTCATCCCTGCGGGCATCACGACCGACCACGATGGTCTGCCGCGCCGCGTCGACATCGTCGCCACCGCCGACACCGGCGTCGGTGCCCCGGTGGTCGACATGGGTGCATACGAAACGCAGCAGCCGCCGCCGGCGTGCCCGGCCGACGTGAACGACGACGGCCTCGTCGACGGCGCCGACCTGGGTGCCTTGGTGGGCAACTGGGGCGGCAGCGGCTCGGGCGACCTCGACGGGAGCGGCGTGGTGGACGGTGCCGACCTCGGCCTGCTGCTGAGCGCCTGGGGCGCCTGCCCCTGATGCATCGTCGATCGCAGGATCCGCGTCAAGGTTCCGTTCAGGCCCCTCCGGGCCGGGTTCCGTAGCATCAGGTCATGTGGCTTGAACTCGCCGAACGCCTCCTGGGCGTGAACAAGCTCCGCGCGCTCGAGCGCGCAGCGAGGTCGAGCGGCCAGCCCACCATCTTCCATGGCCTGCTCGCCGAGGGCGGCCGCACGCTCGACGTGACCGGCAGCATGGCCGACGCACTGCCGGCCGAGGGGCCGGTCGTGGTGGTGGCCAACCACGCCTTCGGGCTCTGGGATCCCTGCGCGATGTGCGCGTTGGTGGCCGATCGGCGCAAGGACCTGCGCATCATGGCCAACGAGCGGCTGCTCGAGGTCGACTCCTTCAAGCCGTGGTTGATCGGCGTCGACGTCATGGGCACGGCCAACGCACGGACCACCAACATGCGCGCGCTGCTCGAGGCGATGCACTGGCTGGCCGATGGCCACGTGCTGTGCCTGTTCCCGGCGGGGCAGGTCAGCCACCGCACGAGGGAGCGGCCCGTCAGCGTCGATCCCCCCTGGTCGCCCAACGTCGGTCGGCTGATGATGAAGCACAAGGCGACGGTGGTGCCCATGTGGTTCGAGGGCGAGAATTCGCCGTGGTTCCACCGGCTGGGGATGGTCCACCCGATCCTGCGCACGGCGCAGATCCCGCGCGAGGCCGTGAAGCAGTTCGGCAAGCCCATCCGCGTGAGCATCGGCAGGCCGATCCCGCACGCGCGCATCGAGCGCTTCGATGATGCGCAGAGCGTGACCGACTACCTGCGCGTGCGCTGCGAGATGCTCGGGCGCGACCTCCGCCAGCGCACCGTCGTCCCGCCGGTCGCGGGCCCGCAGGAGCCGCTCATCGAGCGCCCGCTGCACGGGCCGGACGCGCTCGAGGAGGAATTGCGTGCGCTGCCGGGCACCGAGCTCTACCACAGCGAAGGCCCGTACGACATCTACTGCGCGCGGGCGTCGCTCATCCCGCGCGTGCTGCACGAGATCGGCCGGCTGCGCGAGGTGACCTTCCGCGCCGTCGGCGAGGGCAGCGGTCGTGCGATCGACCTGGACCAGTACGACGCCTCGTACCGGCACCTCTTCATCTGGCAGCGTGAGAAGCGTGAACTCGTGGGTGCGTACCGGCTCGGCGTGGCCCGCGAGCTCATGGCCGAGTCGGGGATCAAGGGCCTGTACCTCTCGAACCACTTCGAGTTCGCGCCCGAGATCCTTCCGCGCCTGGAGGACTCGCTCGAGATGGGCCGCGCCTGGGTGCGGGGGGAGTACCAACGGCAACCGTTGCCGCTCTTCCTGCTCTGGAAGGGGATCGCGCTCTTCATCGCGCGCCATCCGCGCATCGGCTCGCTCTTCGGCACCGTCAGCGTGAGCGACGATTTCCAGTTGGCCAGCAAGCACGTCATCGTGGCGTTCCTGCATGCGACCCGGCGCGCGGACGAGCTCGCCGAACTCGTGCAGGCCAAGGATCCGCCCACGGACTTCGGCGCCGACCACGGCGACCCCGACAGCTGGCGCCAGTCGCTCGGGCAGGTGGCCGAGCTCGAGCACCTGGTCAAGGAAGTCGAGGAGGGCCGCCGCACCGTGCCCGTGCTGATCCGCCAGTACCTGAAGATGGAGGCGCGGGTGCTGGCCTTCAACGTGGACCGCGACTTCGGCAACGTCGTCGACGTGCTCATGTGGATGGACGTGCCCGCGATCCCCGAGCGCATGATGCGGATCTACATGGGCCAGAAGTCGATGGACGAGTACCTGGCCTTCCAGGCCTCCCGACGCGGATAGCCTTCCTCCATGCAGCACGAGTTGGCCTGTGGCCGGACGCCCCACCGCAGCGTGATCCGCATCGAGCCCGATGCGCCGGCCGCGGTGCTGCGCGCGCTCGAGGCACGGCCGCCGGGCGGCCCGGTGGCCATCGTCGCCGACCAGGCCGTCGTCACGTTCGCCGGGCGCATCGCCCATGCGCTGCAGGGCGTCGGCATCGATGCGCGCCTGTGCACCATGGTGGCTGACGAACGCGCGAAGTCGCTGTCGACGGTGCAGGGCCTGGCGGCGCAGCTGCTCGGCCACGGCATCACGCGCGCGGGCGTGGTCATTGCGGTGGGGGGCGGCATCGTCGGCGACACGGCGGGCTTCCTCGCCGCGACCTACATGCGTGGCGTGCGGTGCATCCAGGTGCCCACCACGCTGCTGGCGATGGTCGATGCGGCGATCGGCGGCAAGACCGCGGTCAACGTCGAGCTGCGCGACGGGAGCCTCGCCAAGAACGCCATCGGCTCGTTCGCGATGCCCGAACTGGTCGTCTGTGACCCCGATGCCCTCGCGACGCTCCCTCCGCGGGAAGTGCAGTGC
>JBEGNG010000249.1:0-3342 GCA_041182645.1 Planctomycetota bacterium | reverse complement strand
ATGCGGTGAACTCGAACGGCTCTCCGGTCTCCCAGATGAAGCTGGGCGACCCCGGCGTCGAGCGCCGCGCGCCGATCCATGGCCCGAAGTGCCAGTTCGGAAGCCGGATCCATCCACCCGGGGTGGCGATGGAGCGCTCGTACACGAACTGATTTTCCGCAGCACTGGTCAGGCTGGCAAGGTGGCCGCCTTGGCGCTCGGCTTCGAGCCGCGCTGCTGAGTACGAGATGGCCGAAGGGCGTACATCGATCGCGTACCAGTGACCGTTGCCGCCGGCCACCGTGGCCCACTGGCGTGCATTGGTCGGAAGCAACGTGTCGTCGATCTTGATGCCGGCGCCGGCGACGAACTCCCCGTGGTTGCGGCCCGTCGCATCGGTCGCGCCGTCCTCGAAGGAGTAGCTGGCGGCGAGCCCGGGCATGCCGGCCGCTTCGGTCGGCGTCAGTTGCTGGTCGCGCATGGCCACGATCTCGGCCTGCGAGCGAACGACCGTCCAAATCCGCAGGTTGTCGACCATGCCGTAGAGCTGCGTCTCGGCATAGCCCGGAAGGTGGCCGATGTAGAGCGGATAGTCTCGGTCGAGCATGGGCACCTGTGCACCGACCGTCTCGCGAACCAACTGGCCATCGACGTAGACCCTGGTCGTGCCATCAGCCTGGCTCCAGGTTCCGGCAACGTGGGTCCACTGGTTCCGAGGCAGGTCCCAGCCGTTGGCATCAGCCGGCGGACCATGGAGGTTGAAGGCGCTCTGGTTCGGAGCGGCGTAGGTCACGACTTCCCATTGGCAATCGCTGGGCGCGCTCTTGCCGATCCGGCCGAATCCGCTGGTGTTCCGGAAGTAGAGCCAGTACTCGACGGTGATCGCCTCGCTTGCCGCCAGGGAGGCGGAGTGCGGGACGACCACATGCTCGCCGACGCTGTCGAGCACGAGGACGTGGTTGCGCGGCCTCGGCAGGTCGGCCGCTTCGAGCCGAGCCTGACCAGTCAGGGAGCCGACGGGATTCTGGCCCGTGCCGTCTGCGAGTGGCGTCGGGCCCTCGAAGGTCCACGAGCCGACGAGTCCGGCCTGGGCCGCGGCTTCGGCGGGCGTGAACTGCTTGTGCATCGCGTCGCGCACCTGCTGGGGGGTGCGTGCGACGGACCAGTAGCGGACATTGTCCATCTCGCCGATGAAACCCACGCCGCACTGCTCGGCGAACCGCAGCGAGTTCGAGCTCGCTCCGGGAAGATCGGTCGCCTCCGTCGTCGTCGAGTTCGTCAGGACACCGTCGAGGATGTAGTCGAGCCGACGCGCCGCGTGGTCCCACGCGAAGGCGATGTGGTGCCACTCGTTGGTGGGGATGGTGCCGCAGAACCAGTCGAGCTCAACCAGGTTCGTGCCGAGCTCAAGGTGGATCACGCCGCCATCCGGATGGGGATCGCAGTGCACCGTGAAGCCGCCGAAGCTGCAGCCCCGCTTGGACACGACGCGTGCGGGGCCCGACTCGTAGTTGATCCAGAATTCGACGGTCATGGCCCGGCCATCGATCGGAGCATTCTGGATCGCGGTGTGGGCGATCTCGACGGCGGAAGGGATCGACGGCAGCCGCAGGACGGTGTTCTGCTGCGCGAAGCACACGCCACTGAGCGATCCGACCCCGAGCAACGACACGAGCAACGACACGGGCAACGACGGGCACGACATGGGCTTTCTCCTGGTGCGGCCGGAATGGCCAGCCCCGGAAACGCGACATCCGGCCGGCATCCTGCCACGGGGTCAGGTCACCACCATGAGCCTGCCGAGGGACCCAAGTCGATGCAGCGCTGGATGCGCTCGATCAGGTCAAGGGCACCCCGGCGTTCCGGCTCAAGGCTCGCCACCCGGTTGTGGAGCAGGCTGAGCTCGTCGCGAACCGTTGGTTCCCCATACTGATAACCACGGGCCACGAGACGCCAGAGTTCGGCGCCGATGGCAACGGGGTGCTCGCTGCCGAGGATGGCCGCTGCCCGATCCCGAAGTGATGCCGCATCCGCCTCAATCCCATCCAACGCAAGGACCAGTTGCAAACCATCCATCGCCGGGACCCCGACGCCAGGCGCCGACTGCGATTCGGCCACCGCCGCCCTCGGGGACGCCTTCATCGCCCTCGATGAACCGCTCGAGGATCGCCTCCCAGGGCGCGAACTCGGCTGCGCGCAGGCGGAAGGTGGATCGCTGGTGGGCGGTCGATGCGTCGCGTTCGATCTCCCGTTCGAGACTGCGGGAAAACTCCGTGAAGTCCACGCCCGCAGGCCAGGACTGGAGGTTGTCCCACAGCCTCAGCCGACAGCGCAGGGACAGTACATCGTCGAGCGCATCCACCGATTCGAGCAGGGCCATCGCCTCGCGCCATGCGTCAATGGCCCGGGGATCGATGCGGTGACGCCCGGGAATCAGCATCGATCGCTGACTCTCCGCTTCGAGCGCATCGCCCAGCACGGCCTTGAGCCGTGCACGCTCGATCACGACTTCCGGGTGTCCCACCGGATCGTCGACGGGAAGCGTGGCGGCTGCAGGGCCGATGAGTGCCATGGCCTCGAGCGGTTCATCGAGGGCGATGAAGGCGTCCCCGAGGGCGGCGGTGGTGCGGCTCGCCGAGATCGGGTCATAGGTCTGCATGGATGCCGTGAACCGATTGGATGCCTGGCGGAGCAGTTCCAGCAGCAGGACCCGATCCCGTCCCCGGTCGACGGCGGGCTTGATCCCCGAAAGGATGTCATGGAGTACTGCGCTCACTTCGAGTGCCCGAACGGTCTCGGACTGGGCCCGTTCCGCCTGTCGCTGCGCGACGATCGCACGGTTGGCCGCCACGCCGAGGGCGACCACGAGCAGGATGAGGGAGGCCGCCCCCACGGCGACGGCCGCGCGATGCCGTCGGGCGATGGTGCGCATCGAATAGCCCAGTCCGGGCTCACGCGCAAGGACGGGGCGTCCGTCGAGTGCCCGACGCAGGTCCTCTGCAAGTGCCGACGCCGATTGGTACCGCGCATCGGGTTCCGGCATGGTCGCCTTGGCCACGATGGCGTCGAGGTCACCGCGCAAGGCGCGACGGAGGCTCATGGCATCGTGGTGGCTGCGTTGGCGCGCGGACTCGTCCGCGCCCGCCGGATCGATCAAGGCCCGCGCGGCGAGCGCGAGCGATGGACGGCAGGGAACCGCGGTGCCCGGGTCGGGCCTGGACCCACAGAGCAGCTCGGCCAGGATCACACCGAGGGCATGGACATCGCTCCGGGTGTCGGCAGTCGGCGCCAGTTCCCGGCGTTGCTCCGGCGCCATGTAGGCCGGTGTGCCCAAGCGCCGTGCATCCACGGTGCGGGTCATGC
>JBEGNG010000248.1:0-4482 GCA_041182645.1 Planctomycetota bacterium | reverse complement strand
GGCCGAGAGCGAACTCGTCGGCGGCTACCACACCGAGTACAGCAGCATGCGCTTCGCCATGTTCTTCCTGGCGGAGTACTTCCACATGATCACGGGCTCCGCCCTGTTCTGCGTGCTCTTCCTCGGCGGGTTCAGCCTGAATCCGTTCGGCGCGGGGCCCGACGCCGGCAAGATCTTCCTCGTCGTCAGCCTCGGCATGGCGATCCGCTGGACCGTGCCGCGTTTCCGCTACGACCAGCTCATGCGGCTCGCGTGGGAAGGCATGATCCCGGCATCGGTGCTGGTGCTCGCCGCGACCGCCTTGATGGTCTACTGGGGCCGGACCGACCTCATGTGGCTCGCGAACATCGCCTGCGTGGTCGTGATCTACGCGGTCCGCCCGCTGCTGCCCCGTCAGCCCAGCGCGAACCAGCGCATCAGGATCATCGGCAGCCGGTTCTCGCCGGTGACCGAGGGCGTCGCGGCGCCGAGCCATCCGCTTGCCCTCAACGAGTCGGCCGTGCCCGATCCGGCGCAGGGCCCGATCTCGATGCACTGATGCGGCTCGTGCGCGCGATGATCGCCCTGGTCCGTCTGGGGATCGCCACGCGCTTCCGGCTCGGAGGCGCCTACTGGTCCTGGCGCCGCGAGACGGCATTCGGACGCGATGCGGCATCCTGGCCTTCGGCGGCGCATCGTCGTGCGGCGATGATCGAGTACGCCGAGTGGGTCGCGCAGATGCGGTCACTCATCCGACGGTGATCGCCACCCTCGCGATCGATGCCAGCGCCATGTGCTCCTTGCATGCTGCCGCTTTCGTGGCATAGATTCCGCACACGACCTTCATGCGGGCGTCGAGGGGAACTCCGACCTTCTCGGCGCCCGCTGCGTTTGTGCCGCCCGCTGCGTGCTCCGCGACGGCCGCATGGCGAGCACCGAGTGCCACGCGGTCGGTTCGATGGCGACGCGGCGTCCTGCGCTCGAATGCGGCGAACTTCCGCGCTGGTCACGCTCGTCGGGTCCGCGCGTTGCTACGCTCGGTTGACCCCATGGCCAAGCTCCGCACATCCTGGGTCTGCGATGGCTGCGGCGGCGTCCAGGTGCGCTGGGCCGGCAAGTGCCCCGATTGCGGTGCGTCCCGCGGTCGATGGTGACGGTGCCGCGTGGCAGGGCCTCGCGTCGGCATCGCCCGCCGTGCCGCTCGGTCAGGTCGAGCCGCTCGAGGCACCACGGTTCCCGACCGGCGTTGCTGAACTCGATCGGGTCCTCGGCGGTGGCTGCGTCCCGGGCAGCGCCGTCCTGCTCGGCGGTGATCCGGGCATCGGCAAGAGCACGCTGCTGCTGCAGGCGCTCGGCCATGTGGCCGCCCGCGGCACGGCCGTGCTGTATGCCAGCAGCGAGGAGAGCGCGCACCAGGTCAAGCTCCGTGCCGAGCGGCTCGACAGTCCCTCGAACGACGGGCGCGACCGCAACCTGTACCTGCTGGCCGACACGAACATCGCCCGCATCCTCGAGCAGGCGCGCACCATCAAACCCGCGATCCTGGCCATCGACTCGATCCAGCTCGTCTCGCGCCACGACATCGATGCGCTGCCCGGCAGCATGAGCCAGTTGCGCCGCTGCTGCCTCGATGCCGTGCAGTTCGCCAAGTCCACCGGCACCGTGGTGATCGTGGTGGGCCACGTCACCAAGGAGGGCGACCTCGCCGGCCCCAAGCTCCTCGAGCACATGGTCGACGTGGTGCTCTCGTTCGAGGGCGATCGTCACCTCGCGTGGCGCGTGGTCCGTGGGGTGAAGAACCGCTTCGGCAGCACGCTCGAGATCGGCCTCTTCGAAATGACCGGTGCGGGCCTCGAGCAGGTCGATGAAGGCGCGATCGCCCCCGATGCCGTCGCTCGCGCAGGGTGCGTGAGCTTTCCCACCCTCGCCGGCTCGCGCGTGCTGCTCGCCGAGATCCAGTCCCTCGTCGTGGCCGGCATCCTCGGCAGCGCCAAGCGCAAGGGAAGTGGCCTCGATGGCAGCAGGCTGGCCATGATGATCGCCGTGCTCGAGCGGCATGGTGGGTTGCGCCTGGGCGACCGCGACATCTACGCGAGCGTGGCGGGTGGCCTGAAGATCGTCGAACCGGCGGGCGACCTTGCAACGTGCCTCGCCGTCGCCGGCGCGCACCTCGATCGCACGCTCGGGCGTGGCACGGCGGCCATCGGCGAGGTGGCGCTTTCCGGCGAAGTCCGTCCCACCCGGCAGCTGATGCAGCGTGCGTCCGAGGCGGTGCGGCGCGGGTGCAGTGCCTTGCTCGTGCCGCTTGCGCAGGTCGATGAACTTGCCCCTCTGTGCGCGAAGGCCGACATCGTCGGTGTCGCGAGCATCGCGCATGCGATCGACCAGCTCGGCGCCGTGCCTGTGGTTGCCTCCGCCGGCATGCCGACGAAGCGCGGTGGCGATCCGTCGAAGCGTCAGCCGCGTGCATCCGGCTGATCGATCGCGAGGCAGCGCAGGTCAGGGCGGCGCAGGTCTGCGCGGTGTGGTGTTATCAGCAGCATTTCATCATGGGGGCGTGCGGGTCGTTGCGCTACCTTCCAGACGTGCCCGACTTCCTGCAGATCGAAGGCCTGACTCGGCCCCAGCTCGAACTCCTGTTGGACGCATCAACGGCCAACATCCCCCACGCCGAGGGCTGCCAACCGGCGAAGTCCACGCTCGATGGAAAGGTCGTCGCGAATGTCTTCTTCGAGGACAGCACGCGGACGCGATGCAGTTTCGAGACTGCGGTCCATCGCCTCGGCGGTGAGGTCTTCACCGTTTCTGCAGCCGGCAGCAGCGCCAGCAAGGGAGAGAGCCTCGTGGATACGGCGCTGAACGTCGAGGCGATGGGCGTCGCCGTGATGGTCGTCCGGTGCGCGATCAGTGGCGGCGCAGCGATGGTCGCCAAGGCATTGCGGATCCCCGTCATCAACGCCGGCGATGGGCGCCACGAGCATCCCACGCAGGGGTTGTTGGACGTGGCCACGCTCCGTGAGGCCCTCGGTTCCCTCGATGGCCGGTGCGTGGCCATCGTGGGCGATGTCGCCAACAGCCGAGTGGCCCGGTCGACGACCTTGGCCTTGAGCGCGCTCGGAGCCAAGGTGCGGTTGGTCGGTCCCCCAACACTCGTGTCATCCGCCATGACCGCCATGGCCGGCTCCACCGGGTCGATCACGGTGTCGCACGACCTCGATGCGGCGCTCGCCGACGTGGATGCCGTGATCATGCTGCGGATCCAGCTGGAACGCGCCGCGGGATCGGCGATCAGCAGCGACTACCGCATCCTGTACGGGTTGACCCAGGCGCGGATCCGCCGCCTGCCGGCCCACGCGGTGATCCTCCATCCGGGGCCGATGAATCGAGGGGTCGAGATCGATGACGCGGTCGCAGACGACCCCGGACGGAGCCGAATCCTGCGGCAGGTCACCCTGGGCGTCGCCTCGCGCATGGCGGTGCTGGAACGGGCGGTCATGGGTTGATTCGATGGAACCCGACGCGGCCGAAGTTCGTTCAGGTCTGGGTACCATCCGGCCGATGAAGACAGGAAGCGACCGTCGGGCCGCCTAAGACTGCAAGTAAAGCAATACAATGAACAGTAATCACAGCAAACTTGCATTCTTGGCCGTCATTGCCCTCCTGGGCGCGGGCTGTGAGACCGATAGCTTCTTCGATCCGAGCCGGACTGGGCGCTTCGAGACCACGCCAACCACCATTCCGGTCCTCCAGCGCCTCGACATCATCGAAGGCGTGGAACGACTCCCGCTGAAGCCAACCGCGCCGGTGGGTGACGACGTCCAGGTGCTCAGCGAACTCGAAACCGTGATTGCCGCCGGGGATGTGCTGCGCGTCGGCGTGCTTGGCCGCCTCAATGCGAACGAGGAAGACGACACGCAGATCGTCGTCGATCCGTCCGGCAACGTCCACCTGCCGTACGGCAGCGTG
Organism: Planctomycetota bacterium; assembly: GCA_041182645.1. Taxonomy (GTDB): domain Bacteria; phylum Planctomycetota; class Phycisphaerae; order Phycisphaerales; family SM1A02; genus SYIB01. The sequence continues at coordinate 537 of JBEGNG010000248.1, read as the reverse complement.
CCCGCGGTCGGCCTGACCGTCCCCGAGGTGCAGGCAGAGATCGAGAAGCTGCTCGCGCCGCTGTTGAACAACCCCCAGGTCCGGGTGGAGCTGCTGCGATCGGGCTCGCTTCAGTACACGATCGACGGCCAGGTCCAGCAGCCCAACGTCTACGACCTGACCCGTCCGGACTTCCGGCTCCGCAGCGCGCTGGCCGCGGCCGGCGGTGCCGCGCCAACGGTCGAGACAATCCTGATTTCCCGATCGATGCCCTGCAAGCCCGGCGAGACGCTTCCGGAACTGCTGACCGGTCGCTCCCGGGAGGAATACCGGCGCTCGTCGACGGATTCGACCGGAACGTCCACTGGTGCCTCGGGCGGACCATCTACCGGTGGACAGCCAACCGAACCCGCTGCGCCTTCGACCGATGACCTGCTCCGTGAACTCGGCGCTGGGGCATCCGTGGCCCCGGTAGCCGCACCTGAACCTGCGCCTGCACCTGAACCTGCGCCTGCACCGGAACCCGCGCCTGCACCGGAACCCGCGCCTGCACCGGAA
>JBEGNG010000247.1:0-3396 GCA_041182645.1 Planctomycetota bacterium | reverse complement strand
GTTCTCGACGGCGACTGCTGGGGTTGCGGTGACGTCCTTCGCGGGCATCACCGGGCTTGACGGCCTTCAGACCGCCTACGTCCGCATGACCGTCAATGGCGCGTCGGCTTCCAGCGGCAACAATCGCCTGGACAACATCATCTTCTCGGCCGACGTCGTCCCCGCCCCGGGTGCGATGGCGCTCTTGGGCGTCGCGGGCCTCTGCGCCAACCGCCGCCGCCGCTGAACGCCTGGACCATCACGCTCGACCTTCTCGAGGCCCTTGGCAACCGCCAAGGGCCTCGCTTCGTCGACCGGGCACCCCATGACGCGCACCCCGGCAACGCCATCCGATAGAGTCCGGGTGAAGGAACCAAACCATGAGCCATCACCACGAACACACGCTGGCCCAACTCTTCTCGCACCCGACCCCGCACAACATCCACTGGCGGGACATCGTCCAGATGTTCGAAGGCCTGGGCGCGTCCTGCGACGAAACCAAGAAGGATCACCTGAAGGTCAAGCTCAATGGCCACGAGATGAGCTTCCCGATCCCACACGCGAGCGGCCAGACCCTGCAGGACAACCACGAGATCGCCGAGATGCGTCGATTCCTGAAGGCCTGCGGCGTGGCGCCTGCCGGCACCCACTGAGCGGCACCAAGGGGCCCATGGCCCCGGGGCAACCCTCGGCCTGATCGTGGGGCGCCCCCGGGGGGCAATGTTGGCAATCCATCCAAGTTTTGGCTGCCAGATCCTTGGCCGTGTGCCATCTTTGGGGGTCCCCGGCTCGACCCGGGGAGGCTATCGTTCAAGCATCGCGCAGAATCTGGACCGCGGGTCCGGGGGCGCGGGTCCGAGTCGTAAGGTTCCGCAGACATGCAGGCTGCCCAGAGGCACTCCACGATGACCGATCGGATCCTGTCCTTCGCCGCCACGCTTGGCTTGGTCGTGGCTGCATCATGCTCGTTTGAGGCCCGGGCATGGTCCGTGGGCGGATCGTGCACGAGCGCAGTCGTCCCAGCGGACCTGGGCTTCGCAGCATCGGGCGGCAACGGCGAAGTCGAGGTGCAGGGGACCGTCGGCTGCGCCTGGACCGCGGCCACGGCCGACGGGTGGATCCAGCTCGTTCGTGCATCGGGCGTCGCCGGCGAGACCATCAGCTTCACCGTGCAGCCGCTGCCCTCCGGCGTGGCATCACGCTCCGGCGTCATCCTCGTTGACGGGCTGGCATGCACGGTCCTGCAGACCATCCAGGGCCCTGAGCTGACCGAGGCTCTCCGCCTGTTCGGCGACGTCACCTTCAACTCGAAGGACCTGTCGCGCCAGTACTCCACGGTCGCTGCGGGTGATCGGTTCACCCTCGCCGTGACCGACAATGCGGGCGCCACCATTCCCGACGTGGGCCGGGTCGTGGGGTTCGGTCGCTCCAACTTCAATCAGTGCGTCTTCCCCAGCGGGAACGACGAACTGTCGAAGGTCAGCGCGGGGACGAGCCACGCACTCGCCCTCACCGACGGTCCCGGTGACCTCGGCTTCGTGCGGGCATGGGGCGATGCTTCAGGCGGCAAGTGCGCGGTGCCCGCAGACCTGGGCCTCTGCCGCGCCATCAGTGCCGGCGGCACCTTCTCCATGGCCCTGACCGAGGCGGGCACCGTGCGCTGCTGGGGCTACAACTCGGCAGGGCAGTGCACCGTGCCATCCATGCCTCCGGGCTTCGTGATCGCCATCGCCGCCGGGAACTCGCACGCCATGGCACTCGTTTCGCAGAGCCCGGACGCTCCGGTCGATGCCGTGGTCCACGTGTGGGGCAGCGATCAGTACCGACAGGTTTCGCGGGAGCCCAAGGGCCTCACCGGCGTGGTCGAGATCGCGGCGGGCGGCGACCACTGCGTGGCGCGGCTGGGCAACGGTCAGGTCGTCTGCTGGGGGCGTGGGCTGGAAGGCCAGTGCACCGTTCCCGAGGGGCTGACCGCACGGCAGATCGATGCGCGCGGCAACTGGACGCTGGCGGTCAGCGGGCCATCAGCCGTCCGCACGTGGGGCAACGCCCCGAGCGGCTTCAGCGCCGACCAGCAGGCCTTCCTCAACTCGGTCGGCATCCGCGAGGCCCGCGCCGGGGCCGACCACATCGCGGTCCTGGCCGAGGCGACCCGCACGCTGGTCTTCAGCGGCAGCAACGACTACTTCCAGCAGAACGGATCGCTGCTCATCGATCGGGTCGCCGGCATCGCCTGCGGTCGGTTCTCGTTCGCGGCATGGAACGACATCGGTCAGCTCCAGGTGTTCTGCACCGCGGACGGGCCCGGCACGTACGGGCTCTGCAACGTGCCCGACTCGCTGGAGCGCGTCCACCAGGTGGCGCTCGGCGGGCGTCACGCCGTGGCCATTGAACGCAACACCCGCAGGGTGGTCTGCTGGGGCGACAACTCCAAGCTGCAGTGCGACCTTCCCGTCGGGATCCAGCCGTCGCTGCAGGTGGCCGCGGGCAGCGACCACTCCGCCTCCATCGCGAATGATGCGCAAGGGACGCTCTCCTGCTGGGGGTTGAACGGTGACGGCCAGGCCACCGTGCCGGCGCTCGTAGGCCGACCGGTCCGCGTGGCGTGCGGCCGCATCCACACGCTGGCGATCGTGCAGACCTCGACCCCGAACTCGGTCGCGTCGGTCCGCGCGTGGGGCAAGTGGGGCCTCGATGGCCAGGTGGGACAGCCGGTCACGGTGCCATCTTCGTTGATCGCCCAGCCGATCGGCAGCCCGACCCAGCCGACGGAGGTTGCCGGTGGCGATCTGCACTGCATGGCGCTCCTCCTGAACGGGACGGTCGTCAGTTGGGGCATCCCGGGCTCGGGCCAGCAACCGACGCCGCCCACGATCGGCGCGTGCCGAGCGATCGCCGCAGGGTCGCTCCACAGCGTGGCCGTGCTGCGAAGCGACCGCGCGGCCGGATGGGGCAGGGACGAGGTGAACCAGGTCTCGGGTCCGGAGTCCCTCGCGCAGGTCCCCGCCATCGCCGCGGGCGACAACCGCACGCTGGTCTACGTCAACACCGCTCTGCCCCTGTCCGTCGACATCGACGGCGATGGTTGCACGAACGGAGCCGACCTTGGCCTGCTGTTGACGGCCTGGGGCACCGACGGGCTCATCTCGGGAACCGACCCCCAGCAGAACGCCGACCTGAACGGCGACGGCGTCGTCAACGGCGCCGACCTGGGCCTGCTGCTTGAGGACTGGTACGCGAATCCGGCCTGCGGGGGGTGAGTCCGTGGCCCTGATGGGCGCGGGTTGACGCTACCCGTGATCGGCGGGCGGGCGTGGGCTCGGCCCCGGATCCACCCACCGCCCATCGACCAGCAGTTCATGCGGATGGTAGTTCGCCTTGTAGGCCATGGTCGGGGCGTTGGCGATCCAGTAGCCC
>JBEGNG010000246.1:0-3398 GCA_041182645.1 Planctomycetota bacterium | reverse complement strand
GGCATGAAGCGATAGACCATGCCGTGCGGGCGCGCGATGCCGCCCTCGGGGAAGACGCCGAGCGCGCCACCCGCGCGCAGGTGGGCGAGCGCGGCCATCAGCGACTGCGTGTCACGGCGGTCGTAGTGCACCGGGATCACCTCCTGCAGGCGCCAGAACCAACCGAGCGCACCGACCATCTGCTCGGCGGCCATGAACCACCGCAGGCGGCGGCGCATCGAGAGCTGCACGAGGATCGGGTCGACGCCCGCGGCATGGTTGCAGACCACGATCACCGGACCGGCACCCGGATCGTCCAGGAGGGCGTGTGCCCGGTCGGTGAAGCCCTCGATCCGGTAGCCGTGCACGCGCCGGGTCCACAGCCAGCCGAGCTGGGCGAAGCACGCGCTCGTGTCGTCGGCCGCCAGCCGGCGCCGCCCCGCGGGGAGGAACCAGCCCCACACGGCGCACCAGAACAGGACCCAGCCCGCCGCCGCGACGGCGGGGGTGATCCAGGCGTGGGTCGTCGCCGCAAGGGACATGCACGCATTATGCCGTGCCGGCGCACCCGGGCCGTTGCGCTATCCTCGCCCCGATTTTGCCCTGAGGTCCCCACCATGCCACGACGCGACGACATCTCCACCATCCTGATCATCGGCAGCGGCCCCATCGTCATCGGCCAGGGCTGCGAGTTCGACTACTCGGGCACGCAGGCGTGCAAGGCGCTGCGCGAGGAGGGCTATCGCGTGGTGCTGGTGAACTCGAATCCCGCGACGATCATGACCGACCCGGGCTTCAGCGACCGCACCTACATCGAGCCGATCACGCCCGAGGCTGTCGAGCGGATCATCGAGAAGGAGAAGGCGCTCGGCACCCCGATCGACGCGGTGCTGCCCACGCTCGGCGGCCAGACCGCGCTCAACTGCGCCTGCGCGCTGCACGACCGAGGGATCCTCTCCCGCCACGGCATCGCGATGATCGGCGCCGACCGGGGGATCATCCACCGTGCCGAGGACCGCGAGGCGTTCCGCCGCATCGTCGAGGGGCTCGGCCTGCGCCAGCCGAAGGCGCGCACCGTCACCACGCTCGAGGAGGGCCGCGCCTTCCTGGAGGAGATCGGGCTGCCCGCGATCATCCGCCCGGCCTTCACGCTCGGCGGCACCGGCGGCGGCATCGCCTACAACCGCGAGGAGTTCGACGAGATCATGCGCCGCGGCCTCGCCGCCAGCATGATCGGCCAGGTGCTGATCGACCAGTCGGTGCTGGGCTGGAAGGAGTACGAGCTCGAGGTCGTTCGCGACCGCAACGACAACTGCATCATCGTCTGCGGCATCGAGAACATCGATGCCATGGGCGTGCATACCGGCGACTCGATCACCGTGGCGCCCATCCAGACGCTGACGGACAAGGAGTACCAGCGCATGCGCGACGCGGCCTTCGCGATCATGCGCGCGGTGGGCGTGGAGACCGGCGGCAGCAACGTGCAGTTCGCGGTGAATCCGAAGGACGGCGAGATGGTCGTCGTCGAGATGAATCCCCGCGTGTCGCGCTCGAGCGCGCTCGCCAGCAAGGCGACCGGCTTCCCGATCGCGCGCATCGCGGCCAAGCTCGCGGTCGGCTACTCCCTCGACGAGCTGCGCAACGACATCACCGGCACGACCAGCGCCTGCTTCGAACCCAGCATCGACTACGTGGTCGTGAAGATCCCGCGCTGGACCTTCGAGAAGTTCCCCGAGGCGGACGAGACGCTCACCACCCAGATGAAGTCCGTGGGCGAGGGCATGGCGATCGGCCGCACCTTCAGGGAAGCGCTGCAGAAGGCGATCCGCAGCATGGAGGTCAAGCGCTTCGGCTTCGGCCTCGACCGCAACGACAAGTGGCTCGCCGCATGGCGCGCGGCGAAGGCCGCGGGCGTGCCGTTCGGCAAGGGGATCCCGACCGATGCGCTGGCCGGGCTCGAGATGGCGGACGGCAGCAGGCTCGCCTGGCCGATCCCGGCCGAGACGCTGCACCGCAAGCTCAGCGTGCCGGGCCAGGGCCGGCTCTACTTCGTGCGCTACGCGCTCAAGGAAGGCATGTCGGCGCAGCAGGTCTGCGCACTCACCGGCTACGACCCGTGGTTCGTCGACCAGCTCGCGCAGCTCGTCGAGTTCGAGGACACGCTGATGGCCTGCCCGTCGCTCGAGGCGCTCCCGCGCGAGACGCTGCTGCGCGCCAAGCAGCTGGGCTACAGCGATGCGCAGCTCGCGCAGGTCTACCTGGGCGACATCACGCCCGACACGGTGCTGGCCGTGCGCGCCCACCGGAAGTCGCTGGGCATCGAGCCGGCCTACAAGCTCGTCGACACCTGCTCGGCCGAGTTCGAGGCCGCCACCCCCTACTACTACAGCACCTACGAGTCGGGCTTCAGCGCATCGCCCGGCGCGCCCGTGCGCGTCGATGACGAGATCCGCGTGAGCGATCGCAAGAAGGTCGTGATCCTCGGTGGCGGCCCCAACCGCATCGGGCAGGGCATCGAGTTCGACTACTGCTGCTGCCAGGCCGCCTTCGCCTGCGGGGACATGGGCTTCGAGAGCGTGATGGTCAACTCGAATCCCGAGACCGTCAGCACGGACTTCGACACGAGCGACCTGCTCTTCTTCGAGCCGCTCACGCTCGAGGACGTGCTGAACATCGTGGAGCGGCTCAACGGCGGTGGCATCGAGGTCGAGTCGCGTGCGGGCGGCGTGGCGGGCTGCATCGTGCAGTACGGCGGCCAGACGCCGCTGAACCTCGCGCACGGCCTGCACAAGGCCGGCGTCCCGCTCATCGGCACCGGCATCGACTCCATCGACCTCGCCGAGGACCGTGACAGGTTCAAGGCGATGATCGACCGGCTCGGCCTGCGCCAGCCGCCGTCGGGCATCGCGCGCAGCCTGCAGGAGGCCGTCGCCATCGCCGACACGATCGGCTACCCGGTGCTCGTGCGCCCGAGCTACGTGCTCGGTGGCCGCGGCATGGAGACCTGCTTCGACGAGGCCGCGCTGCGCCGCTACATGAGCGAGGCCGTCGACGTGAGCGAGCTCGCCAACCGTCCCGTGCTGGTCGACCGGTTCCTCTCCGATGCGATCGAGATCGACGTCGACGTGATCGCCGACTTCACCCCCGACGACGCGAGCCGCAGCCGTGCGGTGGCCCATGCGGCCGACGCGCCGCAGGCGCTCGTCTGCGGCGTGATGGAGCACATCGAGGAAGCGGGGATCCACTCGGGCGACAGCACCTGCACGATCCCGCCGTACTCGCTGCCGCCGAGCGTCGTCGACGAGGTTCGCCGGCAGGCTCGGGCCCTGGCGCGCGAGTTGCGCGTGCGCGGCCTCATGAACGTGCAGATGGCCTACAAGGACGGCACGATCTTCGTGCTCGAGGTGAATCCCCGGGCG
>JBEGNG010000245.1:0-3414 GCA_041182645.1 Planctomycetota bacterium | reverse complement strand
GCACGAGCACGTAGCGATCGGGATCACGCACGGTCAGGATGGCCCCGTCGATCGAAGGCTGCTTGTCGCGCGCCGGGGCCGGTGCATCGGCGGCGGGTGCGGCATCGCGGCGGCGCTTGCCGCCCTGCTCATCGACGGCGCGCAGCACGTAGGTGCGGTCACCGGTGCGCGCGCGGGCGACGAGACGAGCCACCACATCACCGGCGTTGGCCGTGGGTGACGTGCGAAGGCCGGTCCACAGCAGGAGTCCGGTCACCGCAAGCACGGCCGCCGCGGCAGCCACTCGGCGCACGATGGTCCATGCAGCGATCTGCCGCGCACTGGTGCGACCGATGACCGCAGCACCATGCTCCTTCGACAACGCATCGTGCAGCACGGCCAAGGCGGCGACCTCGCGCGCCAGCTCCGGATCGCTGGCCAGGGCCTGGCTGAGTCGATCCGCCCCCGCTGCATCGAGCGTGCCGTCGAGCATGGCGTGGGCGAGGCCAAGCAGTTGGTCGCGATCCTGGCTCACGCTGTGCCCCCGTCCCCGGCGGCGCGTGCGCGTGTGTCGATGCAGTCGCGCAGCTGTTCACGAAGCCGCTGCAGCGACTTCGCGACCGTGTTCGGGTGAAGGCCCATGAGTTCGGCGATGCGGGCCGGCTTCAGGTCGCCGCGGTAGCGCAGGTCACAGAGTTCACGCTGCTGTGCGGGCAATGCCTGGATGCAGTCCGTCAGATGATCGAGCCGCGCGCGATCGGCGGAGCCGGCCTGCTCGAACGCCGCAGCCAGGCTGTCCTGCGCGGCTTCACTCAGCGGTGTCGGGAAGCGGGCGCCGCGGCGACGGGCGTCGGCGGCGGCGCGACGGGCGATGGTCAGCGCCCAAGGCAGGAACGGCCGCGCGGGGTCGTAGGTGCCGAAGGACTCGAGCACGGCGACCGCGGTCTCCTGCAGCACCTCGTCGCGGAGCGCTGCGTTGCCCACGAGCGCGTGCACGAACGCGCTCACCGCCGGCTGCGCGGCGGTCCAGAGGGCAAAGGCTTGCTTGGTGCGCTGGTCCACTGTGAGGGATTCCCGCGTCAGGCCGGATCGTGACGGGGATTCTGGCGGATTCTCGCAGATCAGAGCCTCCGCCCGCTGAGCCTGCTTGGGGACATCGAAACGGGAGTGCCACGAGGTCGCTCCGGCCCCTGCTCAGGACCGGTCAAGATCCGTCGCTGGACGCATGAGGGGGTCGCGCACAGACCGCAGCTTGTGGCGAATTGCTTCGGCCAGCCCGGGACTGGGCACGACCGCCCATAGAGTCGCGCGCCGACATGACGACGAGCCACGATTGGCCGCACCCCGGGGTCTGCTTCATCGACGAGGCTGGCGATCCCGTGATCTTCGGCCGTCGCGGTGCACGGCTCGTGGACTCTCCAGGCTGCTCGCGGTACTTCATCCTCGGATCCTTGAACGCCGCCAACGCCCCCCGGCTTGCTGCTGAGCTGGAAGCCCTGCATGCAAGTCTGCTCAAGGAGCCATACTTCCAAGGCGTTCCATCCATGCTGCGGGAGCGGGGACGGACCTCCAGGTCGCTCCACGCCAAGGATGACCTTCCCGAGATTCGGCGCGAAGTCCTACGGTTCCTGACAACCCAACCCATCACCCTTGATGCCGTTGCGGTGGACAAGCTCGCGCTCCTGGCGTGCTTTCCTGATGTCAGGAGGCAGACTCCCGGTTTCAGATACAGACCAACGCAACTGCATTCCGCGGTGATTCGACCACTGCTTGCGCAGGCAGCCGTCCCTCATGGCATCGCCAGCATCACCGTCGCCAAGAGGGGGAAGCGAGAGAACTTCCGGCACTTCACCGCCTGCTTGACCGCATCGCTTCGAACGCTGGGCGCGCATGTCGAATCAGCAGCGACCGCCCCACCTCAACTGGCCCTGCGGCCAGCCCATGAGGTCACCGAGTTGCAGGCAGCCGACTACCTGTTGTGGACCATTCAGCGATCACTTGAGCGCGGCGAACACCGATTCCTGAACACCGTACGAAGCCGGATTCGTTCCATCGAGGTCCTGCCCGCGATGACCGTCATGATGTCCGGCGAGGTATAGGAGCCACCAAGTGGCGTCACACGGCACCGGGCCGAGTTTCGCCCCGCTCAGACGCAAGGAGTATCGCAGCCGACGCATCCTCCGTCAAGAAAGCGACCGAATTTCGCCACAGCACGCTTACCCCCCTGACCACCGATGCCACGCGGAAATCGCGGTCGCCGGGGTGGATGGCGAGCGTGACGGTGCAGTCGCGGCAGCCGTGGCTCGGTGGCATCGATGGCTCGCGGCGCGGGCTGATGGGTCACTCGATAGGTCACCATGAGCGATGCACCGCCCTTCTATCGCTCATGCATGATGGATAGGATGGCGCCATGCCGACCTGGAACTGGCAACTCCCGCAGTGGCCTGAGCTTCGGTGTGATCCCGCGAGCTTGGCGGAAGCCGAAGCCCGGTTCGCGGCCGGCGCGACCGTCCTGGTGACCACGCTGGCCGCGTCCTCCACCGAGTCGGTGGAGCGCATCATGGTCGAGCTGGTCTCGGACGAAGCGGTCACCACGTCGACGATCGAAGGCGAACTCCTCGATCGGGACAGCGTGCAGCGCTCGATCCGGCGGGCGCTGAGCCTTGGACTGCCCGATGCGGCCGCGACACCGGCCGAGCGCGGCATCGCAGAACTGCTCGTCGATGTCTGCCGGACCTTCACGCAGCCGCTCGATGCCGTGACCCTGCATCGATGGCATGCCATGGTCATGCGCGGCCGCGATGCGCGGGCCGAACCCGGCCGATGGCGCACGAGCGCCGAACCGATGCAGGTCGTCAGCGGTCGGCTCGATCGTCCGACGGTGCACTTCGAAGCTCCGCCTGCCGAGCGCGTCCCGGGCGAGATGCAGCGCTTCATCGAGTGGTTCAACGCCACGGAACCCACGGTCGATGCTCCAAGGCTGGGCGCGCTGGCACGCGCTGGCCTGGCGCACGTGTGGTTCGAGAGCATCCATCCCTTCGCGGATGGCAACGGTCGGGTCGGTCGTGCACTGTCCGAGAAGGCCCTTGCGCAGTCGATGCCGCATCCTTCGTTGACGGCGCTCTCGCCGGTGATCCTGGCCCGGCGCGGCGACTACTACCGTGCGCTTGCGCAGGCCAGCACCACGCTCGACGTCGGCCCCTGGCAGCGATGGTTCGCGGGCATCGCGCTCCAGGCCCAGGCGCGTTCGATCGCCGAAGTCCAGTTCATTGCCGCCAAGGTGCGCATGCTCGCGGCGCTCGGGCGTGACCTGAACGTGCGTCAGGAAAAGGCGCTCCTTCGCATGATGGAGCGCGGTTCGACGGGATTCGAGGGCGGCATGACGGCCTCGAAGTACATGGCCATCACGCGCGCAAGCCCCGCGACCGCCACGCG
>JBEGNG010000244.1:0-3418 GCA_041182645.1 Planctomycetota bacterium | reverse complement strand
CCTGCACCAGCCGCATCCAAGTCTACCCCTGCGCGCCGTGCACCACCAAAGAAGTAAAGGTTTTGTTTTAACCTAATCGCGCTGTAGCGCGTCGCTCCGCCGACCGCGTGCTCCCACCAGGCGTCCGCCGTGGCATCGAGGATCTGTCGGAGACGCTCGCGCTCGGCCGCGGACACGGCCTCGCGTGCCACGCGGTCGGTCGTCTCGCGGATGGTCGCGTGGAACAGCTCGCGCGGACGATCGGCATCGAGGAAGACGCTCAGCTCGATGGGGAACCGCCGTCCAGACCGGTCGACCGCCGTGATGTCGATGCGGCGGCCGATCACCGGCCCGCTCCCCGTCTCCTGGAACCGCTGCATCCCGCGCATGTGCTGCGCGCGGAGCTCGGGCGGGATGATCGTCTCCGCGAGCGGACGTCCGATGAACTCGCTGCGCGCGAATCCGAAGAGCGTGAGCGCCGTGCTGTTCGCGAAGACGATCGTGCTGGCGCGGTCGATCGAGATCACGGCGTCGGGCAGCGATTCGAGGAGTGAGCGCTCGATGGCGTCAGGCATCTCGTGCATCCTATCCCCTGCGGGAGTCCCTGCGAAAAGCGACGCCGCCCGCGGATGTCCGCGGGCGGCGCTGAGGAGGGAGCTTCGGCACCGCGACGTCTCACCGCGGTTCGTTCCGCCGTTCAGCTCCAGTTCGAGAGCAGGATCGCCATGTCCGCCCCATCGGTGGCGCCGCTGCCGTTGAAGTCGGTCGCACCTGCGTTCCCCCAGTTCGAGAGCAGCATGCTGAGGTCGGCTGCGTTCACCGTTCCGTCGGCGTTCGCGTCGCCCTGCGTCGAGCTGCCCTGCTGCGTCGGCACGGTCACCGGGACCTCGACGAAGCAGCACGGGTGGAAGGACGCGGAGTGGAGACCGATGATCAGGATGATCGTGCTTCCGGCAGGCTGGGTGGTCTGCACCGTGATCGGACCGACGTTCATCGTGGCGAAGAGCGGGAGCGACGGGATGTTGATGAGGGTCGGCGTGACCGTCGCCGTGTAGCCTGGGGCGACCGCGACCGAGACCCACTCGCCCACGAATCCCGGGGCATTCGACACGTTGGTGAAGTTGGTCATGTTGAGCGTGACGTCGAAGTTGCCGGCGCCGGGGATGTCCTGCACGTTCGCGTCGTAGTCGAAGCACGAGCAGTCGGGCAGCACGATGCAGATCTCCTCGGAGCAGCACTCGTTCTTGGCGCTGGCGGCGAGGGTGGCGAAGAAGCAGACCTGGTCGCCGGGGATGCCCACGGGGATCGGGACGTTCACGACCATCGATGCGCCGGGCGCGAGCGGCGGATTGAGCACGATCACGTTGTTCGGCGCGAAGATCGGGCTTCCGAGCACGAGCAGGTTCGCCGCCGTCGCCGAGTTGTTGGTGATCTGGACGGTCCAGAGGAAGCCGACGGTGCCGTCCGCATTCGGCTTGCAGTCGATGTCGAGGGTGCTGAACTCGCAGGGACGCTGCTCGACGCAGGAGAGGTCGATGGATCCGTACTGGGTCTTGAGCTGCGAGTTGAAGTCGCCGTCGAAGTCGACCAGCAGCGAGTTGTCGCGGTCGCCGCCGGCGGACGGGAAGCCGATGAGGCCGTAGACGTTGGGCGCGCCCACGTTGATGGCGTCGCCGATCGACCAGACGCGATCGTTCGGCAGACCCTCGATGTCCACGCCACCGACCGAGTTCAGCGAGCCGGCGAAGCCGATCGAGAACGTCTCCGACGCCGGAGTCCAGCCGTCCGCGCCGCTGCAGAACTTCAGCAGCCGACCGATGTGCGGGATGGTCGAGTCGAAGCCGTCCATGCCGCGCTCCGCGGTGAACATGCAGCAATTCGAGTCGAAGGCGATGTCGGCGACCGGAAGCGTGGAGCCGTTGGCCGATGGCATCGAGAGCTCGAGCTGCGTGCTGTTCGCGACGAACAGGCCGTTCGCATCGAGCTTGACCGACCAGATCTCGTTGTTGCGCGCAGCGTCGGTGAAGCTCGCGTCCTCGACCCAGAGCGAGTAGACCAGGCGACCGTCGACCACCTTGACCGCCCACACGCGCTCGCCGTAGCCGACGCCGCCTGGCTGGTCGCCGGGCTCGGGGATCGCGCTTCCGGTCAGCGCGCCCGTCACCGTGCCGCTTGCGTGATCGAAGGTGCTCTTGATGGCGCCCGCCTGGTCGATGGCGTAGATGCGGCCATCCTCGAAGTTCGAGACGTAGTAGAGGCTGTGCTGGCAGCTGAAGTCGACCTGACCGAGGCCAGCGCCGAACGGATCGGCTGCGGTCACGGCGTTGGGCAGGCGGATGAGTTCGCCCGCAGCGCCGGTCGTGCCGTTGAGGCGGTAGACGCTACCAGCGCCGCCGAGCGCGCCGACGAGGTCGAAGTTGTAGACCGTGGAGTGCGTGACGACGACGTCGCCCACGTCATCGATGACGACGCCGAACACCGTGCCGAGGTTCGACGGCGTCCACGAGGGGTGCGAGTAGCGGCCCGTGTTCCAGCTGGGCATGCCGATGGGCGCCGCGCCCTGGTTGCCGAGGTCGAAGAGCGTCACGCACGGCGTGCCGCCGAACGGCGCGTAGGTGCCGGCGGCGACGGCGCCCCAGTTGAAGCCGACCGAGGACGAGTCGACGATCGGCGGGCGCGTACCGCAGCACGGCGCGCAGACGATCGGCTGCTGTCCGCCGCCGTCGCAGGGATTGCCGTTGGTCTCGATGCGCACCTGTCCGATCGGCGCGGTGCCGTCGGCGCGGGCAGCGACCTGGATCATGTAGCGCTGCCCGCAGCGGACCTCGCACGTCACCGCCGACTGCTTGCCGCAGTTGCCGTTCGCGTCGTCGTTGCAGCAGAGCGGGTGGAGGTCGCCCGGGCAGGCGCAGCCGAGCGTCTCGGGGTAGATCGCCACGCCGGTATCGAGGGTGGTCAGCCCGCAGGTCGAGATCGACACCATGCCGTCGACGTCGCTGGTCCAGCAGAACCAGAAGTCGGACGTGAACGGGACGGGGTTGTTCGCGCACATGCCGACGCCAGGTGCGTCGAGCTGTCCCTGCGTCAGGTCGAAGGGGGCGACGACGGAGCCGGCGATGGGCGTCGGTGCCGTGCAGTCGTCGGTTGCGAGGGCGGGGAGCGCCGCGACGGCGGCAGCGAGGATGGCGAGGATTCGGATCTGCATGGTTCTCTCCAAGACGATGGATCTGGATGCGGGGGGCGAAGCACGGAAACGGACTCCGCCGCCCTGCTTCCGCCCAAGCGGCGCCCATCTCTCAGCACTTTCCACGCGGTTCAGGAAATGACCTTCGGATACACTTCGGGTCCGCCGCCGGTGTGGCGGAACTGGCAGACGCAGCGGATTCAAAATCCGCCGCCCCCTAAAGGCTTGCAGGTTCGATTCCTGTCACCGGCATGA
>JBEGNG010000243.1:0-3418 GCA_041182645.1 Planctomycetota bacterium | reverse complement strand
CAGCAGGCCCGATCGCGTGAACTGGTCCACGTGCGCGCGCACGGGGCAACCGAGCGCGAGGCACGCCTCGACGAAGCGCACCGCATCGTCGCCGGTCCAGGCTCCCTGTTCGATGTAGAGGTCCATCGTCGTGCCCGGTCGCGCCGCGGCGACCGCGGGCAGCGTCTCCCGGAGGGTTCGCCCGACGAAGCCCGGCTCGTCGGGGTCGATGGCATGGCCGGCGAGGCAGGTGGCGACCGTCTCGACGTGACCGGAGCAGGCATGCGCCGCATCGTCGATCGCCCCGAGCATGCGCAGTTCGGATGCCGTCGAGAGCCCGTAGCCGCTCTTGACCTCGACGGTGCCGGTGCCCAGGCGCGCCATGCGTTGCAAGCGCAGCGCCGTGGCGCGGGCAAGCTCGTCGCGGTCGGATGCCCTGACCGAGCGGACCGTGCTCATGATGCCGCCGCCTGACGCGAGGATCGAGAGGTACGGCTCGCCGGCGCGCTTGCGGGCCCACTCGCCCCAGCGGTCGCCGGACCAGCATGCATGGGTGTGGGCGTCGATGAGGGCCGGCATGAGCACCCGGCCGCGCGCATCGATGCGGACCGGGGCTCCCGGCGGCGGGCCGCCGCCGACCGCGCCGATCATGCCGCCGTCGTCGACCAGGACCCAGCCGCGGTCGATCACGCCGAGCTCTCGCATGGACGCGCCGCGTGCGGGCCCTCGCCCCATCGGCATCGTCAGCACGCGCGCATCGTGGATCAGGAGCGGCACGGTCGGAGCCTACCCGAGCCCGCAGCGTCGATCCCGCATCGGTTAGAGTCCGGAGGCCATGACGCCGCAGAGCAAGAAGACCGCGCTCCTCGAGATCAGCTTCGACGGCACCATCATGATCGTGAAGCCCGCCGGGCCCAACGTGGGCCAGCGCGAGGCACCGATCATGAAGGCCGACATCGACCCGGTCGTGAAGTCGGCCGGCAAGGCCATGAAGTTCATGGTCATGGACCTCTCGAGCGTGCAGTTCATGAGCAGCATGGGCCTGGGCATGATCATCGACATGCGCAACGCGGCCGCCCAGTGCGGCGCGACGGCGGTGCTCTTCGGCGTCAACAAGGACCTGAAGGCGCTGCTGGCCATGATGAAGATCGAGAAGCTCTACAAGATCGCCGACACGGCCTCGCAGCTGCAGTCGATCTGCGGCCGCTGAGGGGCGCACGCGCCCCGGTGCCGCGGCACGGTGGCGGTTCAGTCGATGCCCAGCCCGGGACCGACCGTCGCGACGATGTCTCCCCGGCCGCGGTCGCCCGGCGCGAGCGTCTCGCCTGCCTCCCCGGTGATCGCCACCACGAACACGATGGTCCCCGGCCGGCGTGCGAGCAGTTCCATCACGGTGCCGCCGAGGAAGTCGCTGTGGAAACAGCCCACGAGCAGCACGGCACGCGGACTCGAGTCGAGCGCCCTCGCGACGCTGGCGCCCATGGTTGCGTCCCACACCCGCTGGCTGCGCAGCATCCGGTCGACCTGGTCGTCGGGCACCGGCGCGTCGACGCCGCGCATCTCCCGCATGAGTTCGGCGAGCCGATGCCGGTACGCGCCCACGTCGGGCGCGATCGGCAGGTCGAAGCCGGCGCGCTCCGCCTCGGGCAGCGCGAGCAGGCCGTCGTAGCCTTCGCGGTTCGCCCGGGAGACGTACTGCCGCGGGGCATTGGCCGCCACGATCGGCGCACGATGCCCGCGGGCCAGGTCCAGGCATGGCTGGTAGAAGGCCACCCAGCTCCCCGGCTGCCCGGACCAGGTCCTGCTGCCGGTCCGGTCGATCAGTGCATCGGTCGTCAGCGTGCCGGCCAGCCACTCGTCGACGAGCGGTTGCTCGTGGCGCTCGAGCATTTCCAGGCAGAGCGCCGTCCGGGGCTCGATCGCGAGCAGGCGCGCGTAGAGCGCCTGCTGCAGCGCGTGGGCATCGGGGTTGTCGTGGTACTCGCCCATGACCACCACGTCGGCGCGGGCTGCGCGTCGGGCGGCCTCGTCCAGGTCGATCCGCTCGCCGGTCGTGCCGTCGCGGATCACCAGCGCGCGGGCGGTGGCCTCGCGCTCGTCCGGCGTGAGCACCCGGGCCGAGCGGGTCGACGAGCATGCGGCGAGCATCAGGATCGCGAGGCCGAGGACGAGGGTGCGCATGGTCCTACGCTAGTCTCGTGCGCTGCATGGAGGCAACCGACGGGAGACCGATTGCGCAGGAGCGCCCGCGATGAGCGTGCAGGTCGCTGCACTGCTCGGCGATGCGGGGGCGATCGCGCGCAGGCTGCCCGGCTTCGAGCCACGTCCGCAGCAGCTGCAGATGGCCTCGGCCGTCGAGGAGTGCCTGTCACGGAGCGGCCGCCTGATGGTCGAGGCCGGCACCGGCACGGGCAAGAGCTTCGCCTACCTCGTTCCGGCGATCCAGCGCATCCTCTCGCACCGCGAGCGCGTGGTCGTCTGCACGAACACGATCGCGCTGCAGGAACAGCTGATCGACAAGGACATCCCGCTGCTCAATGCAGTGATCCCCGACGAGTTCAGTGCCGTGCTCGTGAAGGGGCGCGGCAACTACGTGAGCCTGCGGCGGCTCCGGCTGGCGAGCGAACGCGCCGACCGGCTGCTGGGCAGCGAGGAGGAACGCCACTCGCTCGAACTGATCGAGGACTGGGCGTACCGCACGACCGACGGCACGAGGAGCACGCTGCCCCAGCTGCCGCGCGAGCAGGTCTGGGAGCACGCGCAGTCGGATGCCGGCAACTGCCTGGGGCGGCGGTGCCCCAACCACGACGCGTGCTTCTACCAGGCTGCGCGGCGTCGCATGGAGAACGGCGACCTGCTCGTGTGCAACCACGCGCTCTTCTTCAGCGACCTCGCGCTGCGCCGGATCGGCCGCGGCTTCCTGCCCGACTACCGGCACGTGATCCTCGACGAGGCCCACGCCATCGAGGAAGTCGCGTGCGAGCACTTCGGGGCCCGGCTCTCGGAGTCGCGGGTCGCGCACCTCCTGCGCACGCTGCACGATGCGCGGCAGCACCGCGGGGGGCTCTGGACGGTGCGCGTGCAGGATGGTGGCGAGGGCACGGTGCAGCAGGCGATCCTCGCGGTGGATCGCTGCCGCCAGGCCAGCGAGGCGTTCTTCGGCGACCTCTGGCGGTGGCAGCAGTCCGCCGGCGGTTCGGGGCGGGTGCGTGAGGCGGGCATCGTCGGCAACCCCCTCACGCCGGCGCTCGCCGAACTCGGGGCGTTGCTGGCCCTCGTCCGCGAACGAGCATCGAGCGACGGCGATGCAGCCGAGGTGAACGCCTGGCAGCAGCGGACTGCGGACATGGCGGCCGCGGCAGAGGCCCTCGTCACGCAGTCGCTCGCAGGCTGCGTGTACTGGGTCGAGGCCGGTGGTCGCCGGAAGGCGCACGGCGGC
>JBEGNG010000242.1:0-4038 GCA_041182645.1 Planctomycetota bacterium | reverse complement strand
GTACCACGCCGCCGCCATCCAGACCGCGTTCGAGACGCCCAAGGACCGCAGCGCGATCGCCGATCGCGTGGCCCGCATGTGCGCGATGGCCGAGTCGACAGTCGGCGGCTACGAACCCTTCTTCGACGTGCGCCTGATCGCGTTCCCCGAGTTCGCGCACACGCCCCCGTGCTACCTGACGGTGAAGGAGCTGCAGCAGCACCTGGCCGTCGAACTCCCCAACGAGCACACCGATGCGTACGTTCGGGTGTGCAAGAAGCTCGGGTGCTGGATCCAGACAGGCACGTTCCTCGAGCGACACCCACGCTGGCCCGATGCGGTCTTCAACACGACGATGCTGATCGGGCCCGACGGCATCGCCGCGACCTACCGCAAGGTGAATCCCTGGATCCCCTGGGAAGTGCACGCGAGCCCGCACGACCTGGCGGACTTCGACCTGCCGCTCTTCCCGGTCGCCGACACGCCGATCGGCAGGATCGGCTGCGCGATCTGCTACGACTGGCTCTTCCCCGAGACCATCCGGCAACTGGCGTTCAACGGTGCCGAGGTGCTGGTGCGCGTGAGTGCGTACATGGACCCGTGGGGCGCCACGCAGCCCATGGACTGGTGGACGCTCATCAATCGCACGCGGGCCGTCGAGAACACCGCGTACGTGGTCGCGTCCAACCAAGGCGCGAGCTTCCGTGACTACCCGCCGTTCTCCTGGCCGGGTGGTTCGATGGTGGTCGACTTCGAGGGACGCGTCCTGGCGCAGGCGGATCCCGGCCCGGGCGAAAAGGTCGTGGTGGCGCCCATCGACCTGGGTGCGCTGCGAGCGGCGCGTGAGCGAAGCCGCGGTCACGACATGCGCGCGCATCTGCGCACGACGGCGCATCCGTACATGCAGCAGCCGTACCTGACGCCAGCAGGGACCGGCGCGATCTCGATCGACTCGACGAACGAACGCATCGCGCATGCGAAGCGGGAGCTGCGGTGACGCGCTTCGTGTGGGGTGGCGCCAAGGACCGTGCACGGCGCGCCGGGCTCGGCCGGCCGGAGCACCGTGTGAAGGTCGCAGGCGCCGTCATGCCTGCGGCCGCTGCCCTGAGGCCTCTCCCTGCAGCCGTCAGGCCCGTCGTCGCCGCCGTCATGCTTGCGCTGCTCGCGCCCGCGTGCTCGCGTGCCCCGGCTCCCGATCAACCGCTGAGCGCCGTGCAGCTCGGGGCACTCAACCATGGTCTGGGGCTCATGGGGCAGTTCGACTTCGAGGCCGCCCGCCTGCAGTTCCAGGGCAGTGCCCAGGTGCACGGCAACCGGTGGGGTCTGACCAACGCTGCCATCGCGCTCATGAACCAATCGGTGGACGGTGCCCAGGAACGCGCGATCGAGGAGTTCCGCTCGATCCTTCGCGCCTACGACGCTCCGGGCGTGGACACCTGGGGCACGCCGACCTACTGCATCGGCCTGTGTGAGCTCTATCTGGGCCGGCCGGAGCAGGCGCTCCAGCACTTTCGGCGCTGTGCCGATGCCGTGCCCGGTGATCCGCACGCGAGTTTCTACGTGGGGCAGTGCCTTGAGCTGACCGGCGCCGATCGCGATGCGCTGGCCTGGTACCGCCGCGCCGCCGAGCTCGATCCGTTCCTTCGCAGTGCGCAGCTGGGCATCCAGCGCATGGCGTCGCGCACGGGCGATGAGGCCGCCGCCGAGGCTGCGATGCAGCTCTTCGACCGCCTGGCGATGAACCCGCGCAGCACGCTCGCCGAGTTCAAGTACACGCGCATGGGTGCGATGGGCATGTGCATCGTGCCGCCGTCGCCGATGCCGGAACCGGCGCGCGGGCCGATGCTGGCCGCGCCCCAAGCGATCGCGTTGGCACCCGGGCAGGGCACTGCGTGGAGCGCCACTGGCGGGGCCAGCGTGTGCGCGGTCGACCTGAATGACGACGGCGCGCTCGATCTGGTCATCCCGGGTGCACTCATGGGCGACCAGCCCAACGCCATCCTGCGATCGACGCCGCAGGGCTTCATGCTGGATCGATCGCACCCGATGGCGGCCGATGGCGGCGTCCAGGCGGTGCTCGCCGGGGACGTGGACAGCGATGGCCGTGTGGATCTCGTGACGATCGGTGCGGGGGGTGTGCGTGCTTGGATGCAGCCGGGTGCGGGCGCATGGCAGGACCGCACCGAGTCGCTCGGTCTCGCCTCGATCGGTCCGGTGCGGGATGGCGTGCTCGCCGACCTCGATCACGACGGCGACCTGGACCTGGCGATCATCGATGGGGCCGGGGCGCTGCGGCTCTTCGCAGGCATCGCCGATGCGCCCATGCGCGAGATCAGCGATCGGTTGCAGGGCGCGCAGGTTGGCCCGGCGACGCAGATCGCCCTGGGCGATGTCGACGGTGATCGCGATGTCGACCTGCTGCTGGCTGGACCGCAGGGGTGCACGGTCTGGTGCAACGACCGGCTCTGGGCCTGGTCGCGGCAGCCGCGGTTCGCCGCGATCGAAGCGCGCCCGGCGCTCTGGATCGCCTGCACCGAACGCGCCATCGATGGGGCGCCCGTGATCCTCCTTCGGCAGGGAAGCACGCTGGCGACGGGCGCTGGTGCAGCGCTCGGCGGTTCGCTCATCGTCTTCCACCCGCAGACGCCCGAGCGCGGTGCGGCCTGGTCCGGTCCGTGGCAGGAGGCCTCCTCCGGCTCGTTGCAGACTGCGGGTGCGACGGGCGCGAGCAGTCTCTTCACGCTGGCGGACCTCAACGGCGACCTGCACCATGAGGTCCTCTGCGGCGAGGGCAGCGCACTCGTGGGCATGGATCCCTCGGGCGAACAGGTCTGGATCGAACGCGCGCCGAAGCCCGCCACGTCGTGGGCGGTCGTCAACCTGCAGCCTGAGCAGGGGCCCAGCATGCTGGCCACGCAGCCCGGCGGTCCGCCACTGGTCTTCGGCCCCGGCCCAGGGCGCGGTGGCTTCGCGGCAGTTGATCCGCGCGGCCGCATCGATCCTGCGCAGAGCATGCGCTCGAATGCCAGCGGCATCGGCACGCGGCTCACCGCGCGCATCGGCAACGAATGGACGAGCACGACCACCTGGCGGGTTGGTTCGGGCCCGGGGCAGAGTCTGCAGCCGATCTCGATCGGCCTTGGGCCGGCACCGCACGTCGATGTGCTGGCCATCGACTGGAGCGACGGCGTCACGCAGAGCGAGCTCTGGTTGATGGCCGGCTCGCGCCGCACGCTCGTCGAGACGCAGCGGCAGATCAGCAGTTGCCCCGTCATCTTCGCCTGGAACGGCCGCGAGCACGCTCTTGATCGAACCCGGCGTCTACGCGCCGCCGCGCCCATGGGAGCATGTGGTGTTGCCGCCCGGCACGCTGGTACCCGAGGCCGGCGAGTACCGACTCAAGCTCGCCGAACCGATGGAGGAAGCATGCTGGATCGACGGTGCCCGACTGATCGCGTGGGACCTTCCCGCTGGATGGTCGATGGCGGTCGACGAACGCATGGGGATCAGCGATCCCCAACCGACGGGCGAGCCGGTCTTCTGGCGGACCGAACTTGCGCCGATCGCGGCATCGAGTACCTATGCGACCCATTCGCGAGCGCGGCACCCATCCCTTGCGCACGATGATGGCGCGCTGAGCAGTGCGCCGGAGGCATCAACGGGGGCATCGGTGGCTGCATCGCCGAAGGCATCGACGGAGGTGCTCACCTCGATCTCACGCGTCGACCGGGTGGCCGCTGATCCCGGTCCGCTCGATCATCGGCTCATCGGTCGGTTGATCATCGGCTCATCGGTCGGTTGCAGGGTGACCACGCGTTGACCATCGAGTTCGACCAGGACCTGTCCACGCTGAGCAACGCTTGGCTCGTCATGGATGGGTGGATCGAGTACCCGTATTGCCAGACGATGTTCGCGGCGTGGCAGGCCGGGGCCGCCTTCCGTGCGCCATCGCTCGAGGCCCGCGCCGCCGATGGCACCTGGATCATGGTGGCCGAGCAGTTCGGCTACCCGGCTGGCATGCCGCGTCGGGCGCTGTTCCCGATGCCGAGCCTCCCCGCC
>JBEGNG010000241.1:0-3424 GCA_041182645.1 Planctomycetota bacterium | reverse complement strand
GAGGCCTGCCAGGAGTGGTTCGACCGCACCGGCCGCGAGATCACGCTGGAGTACATCCTGCTCGGGCGCGTGAACGACCGACCCGAGCATGCGCACGAACTGGCCCGGCTCGCCCGCACCCTGCGCGCCAACGTGAACCTGATCCGCTACAACGAGGTCCAGGGCATGCCGTACGAGCGCCCCTCGTCGGAGGATGTGCTTGGATTCCAGGAAATCCTGCGCACGAAGGGCGTCAACGTGCACATCCGCGCCAGCCGCGGCCGGGACATCGCTGCCGCGTGCGGCCAGCTCCGTCACGAGAGCATGCGGCGCGACCAGCCGGCGGCGTGAGGCTCGCAGGCTCCCGCGCCTGCACGCTGCCGCGTCGGACGATCACGATCCCTCGCGCGGCGCCAACGATCCGGGCCTGAGCGCATCGATGTCGCCGGCCGTCAGGTCGCGGATCGATCCGTCGAGCGCGTGTGCATGCAGCGACTGGGCTGCGCGGACCCACTGGTCGTAGGTCGACTCGCTCGCGGCCGCGTCGGCGGCGAACCTGTATCCGGCCTCGCGTGCGTCCTGGCCCGCGCGCCCCCGCCACGAGAGCGGCACGAGCGGCATGATGAGCTCGACCACCCGCGCCGGCCAGTCGCTGCCCTTGAACTCCGCCTTCCACCGGCGGCCCGGTACCGCGAGGTCGACCCGGTAGAGGTACCGGCGCGAGACATGGTCCCCGCGGCTGCGCACCTCGCCCAGCCACTCGCGGACGCGTCGCCGGTGTTCGTCACCCACGGTCATCACGCAGAGATACGGGAAGTCGCGGATCAGGCTGAGTTCGGCGAGCGGCAGCACGCATGCCGCGGTGAGCGGCATGCCCTCGACGCCGCGTTCGCGCTGGGCAAGCGCCGCGAGCGCATCACCGAAGCGCTTCGCATAGTCGCCACCGCCCCAGATCACGCACCGGCGGAACGCCAGCACGACGTCGTGCAGCGGCTGCCCGCCACCGACGGCGCCCAGCGGCTCGAGCGTGCGCAGGTACGGTCGCAGCAACGAAACCACCCGGCGCGAGAGCCGGCGCGACCGGGGGTTGCCATAGACGCGCGCCTCGAACTCCATGCGGCGCATCATGTCCTGCGCGCGCTCCCGGTCGCTCGGGCTCTCGCGCTGCACCGAGCGCTCGGTGGCCACGAGCCGGCCGAACCGCAGCGCCTCGAGGCTCCGTGCGTAGCCGCGCTGCTCCATGCGCCGAGCCGCAGCCTCGAGGGCCTCGACCGTCACCGGCACGAGGCCGAGCTGGAACGACGCCCCGAGCATCGCGACGTCGAGGACGCGGTCGTTGAGGAAGGCGTGGCGCACGCGGCGCGCCATGTCGATCGCCAGGTCGGCCGGCGCGCCGAGGGCGCGCTCGATCGACGGCTCGAGTGCCGCGGCAGCCGATTCGAAGGGTTCGCGCAGCTGGTCGGGGAAGGCGCCCGTGTTCACGCACGCACGCGTCCGGCCCGCAGCCGCCACCCGCAGGTACGGGTCCGGCCCGAGTGCACGCAGGGCCTCGACGGGATCGAGCCCGATCAGCACGTCACCCTCTCCGAAGGGGATGCGCGTGGGCATCGGCACCTCGTCGACGCTCGCCGCGCGGGTGAAGAGGACCTGTGCCCAGGAACGACGCCCCGGCCCGACCGGCGTCGCATGGTGCACGGCCTCGACGCGGTAGCCCATCGAGCGGCCCGCCTCGCACAGCATCTGCACCGCCACGCCCGGCGGGTCACCTCGCCAGCCGGCCAGGTGTGCCCGCCACACGCCTTGCGTCGCGTGCACCGGCGTCGGCGCGGGAAGGCTCGCCGCCTGGCGCACGGATTCCGCCGCCGCCACCGGGCGCTCGCGTTCCAGCTCGACCTGCTCCAGCAGCGGCTCCACGCGCAGGCGCCACCCTTGCCCGGGCTCCGGCGTGACGCGCTGGATCTCGGCGGTCGCCCGCAGCGGATCGGAGCCACGCTCCAGTCCCTGGTCGATGAGCGTCGCCAGCGGCGGGTCGCGGAGGTCGCACGCCGCGCTCACCGGCCAGATGAAGCGCTGCATGGGCAGGTAGCCGAGGCGATCGACCTCGATGAGGTCGCGTTCGAGCATGTTGATGTCACGCCGTGCCGGTGGACCGTCGCGCGCGATGACGATCGTCACGCCACCCTCGTCGGCACCCTCGATGATCGATGCCACCACGGCGTCACGGTCGTTCACGTCCACACGGACGATGCGCGGCAACCGGCGCGCGTCGCCGGGCGTGCATGCCTCCGCCAGGCGCTCGACGTCGGGCTCCTCGTCGGCCGCGAGGTCGCAGACGATGAAGACGCGCGGTCCCGTCCGGACGGCGTGGCGCACCGCAGCGCCACCCTCGATCGACCAGCGCCTCCGGTCCCACACCTCGAGCACGGTCGAACCTGCGCGCGCGGGCTCCGGACCACCGGCGAGCACGGCATGCACCGGCGAGAGGCCGTCCTCGGGCGACCGCGCGGCCAGCGCTTCGATCGCGTCCAGCGCAGCTTCCGTCGCGGCGGCACGCGCACTGGCCAGCCCCAGGTGCTCATCGCGCGGCGGCACCTCGATGCCGTCGAGTTCCACCTCGGGGGCCAGCACGGCCTGGGGGTCCTTGCCCGGCCGCAGTTCCTCCAGCAGGTGGATCATCTTGCGCACGAGCGTGGAGCTGCGGGTGCCCTCGTTGGGCTCGAGCCGCACGCGTTCATGGCCATCGACCGGCGGCAGTTCGGTCCACCAGACCTGCGCGGCATGGCCGTGGGCCCGCCGGATCCGTTGTGCCAGGCCGACGACCCGCGGCGCGGTGCTGCCCGGCCGCGGCTCCACGACGATCGCATGCTCGCAGCGTTCGAGGAAACGCTCGAGCGCACTCTCGTCGATGGGCGCACTCGCCCCGAGGCGGAAGACGGGCACCCGACCCGTGAAGCCGGTCGCATCGAGCATGTGCAGCGTGGCGTGCACGCACGGCCCGATCGCGATGATGCCGTGGCGTTCGCGCTCGCCCGGGCTGGGCATGAACCAGGCGTGGTTGAACTCATCGCGGCGCACCTCGCGCAGGGGATCCTGCCCGTCCGATGCGTGCGCCTCCGGCTCGACGGCATCGAGCATGGTGACGACGCGGTTGGGCCGCATGGCGAGCGTGGCCCACGAACGCACCATGGTGTTGTGGACGATGATCCCCACGGGCAGGCCTGCTGCCTGCGACATTCGCAGCGCCAGGCCCACGCTGCGACGCAGGCTCTCGAGGTCCCACGGCTCCAGCGTCGGAATGCGCAGGCGCCAGCAGATGCGACGAGGACAGGTGGCCGGCGACAGGTGGGTATTGTCCTCGAGCACCAACGCGACGGGACCGCTGCAGGCGCGTGCCAGCCGCTCGAGCGCACCCATCGCGCGATCGACCTGGTCGTTGGGCAGCAGC
>JBEGNG010000240.1:0-3436 GCA_041182645.1 Planctomycetota bacterium | reverse complement strand
ACGGCGAGCAGGCTGACGGCGATGGTTGTGGCCCGGATCATGGACGAAACCTAGCACAGTTCTGCGCTCGGACCAAGCCTTCGGCGTCAGGGTGCGGCAGTCACCAGCGGCATGAGCACCATCGGCACGCTCAGGCCGGCCTGGACGAGTCCAAGAACCAGAGCCCCGGCAAGCACGCCGCGGCGCTCACGCTCATCGTGGCCGCGCACCCCCACCGCAGCGAGCCACGGCAGGAGCACCAGGAGCGGCAGGTCTGCATACCGCTCCCAGCACTGGCTGTTGGCGGTGTTGACGGCCATCAGGCCCAGCACCGCGAGCCCAATCGCGAGGCCGGCACCGCCTCGCTGCGCTTCATGCGCGCGCTTCACGAGCGCAAGCAAGGCCAGCGCACCGACCGGCGCAAGCAGCAGCAGGACCGACGACCGATCCGCGACCACCGGTGACTGGCGGATCACGGTCCACAGCGGACCACCCCAGCGCCCTGCATCCTGGTCGTACGCGGTCGGCACGATCGATGCGGCCAGCACGCCCAGCAGCACGGCGGCGACCGGCAGGATGCGCGGCATCACCAGCAGGTCATGCGCGCCCCGCAACGTGACGAACGGCACACCGATGAGTGCGATGAGCGCAAGCGTGAACGCCGGGGTCGCCATGTTCATCCCGCGGTCATGGAGGTCGCGATACGCGGGCGGCATGAGGCCTCCCCAGAGCCATGCGAGCACGCCCACGACGATGAGCGCAGGCATCATGACAGCAATGGCCGCCCGCATCCGCTCCATCGACCGCGTGCCATGCGGGGCCCGGACCCACCGCAGGAGCGCCAACGATGGCGCCATCCACAGCGTCGTCTGCCGGATGCCTGCGCCTATGGCCAGCAGCCAACCGCCGCCGGTGCGTGCAGCCAGGGACGCCGCGAGCGCGGCGGCAACCGCAAGCGTTGCTGGGACGTCGGTCGTGATCCAGATCGATCCCGAGAGCAGGTACGGACTCACGGCGATCGGCGCGGCCAACCACGCGAGCCGGGGATCCCCGCCGAGCCCGGCTGCGGCACGAGCAACGAGCAGCACCAGCGCGGCACCCGTGACCGCGGCGAGCAGGCGCAGGCCCGCGAGCGGGACGCCGAGCGCGACGGGGACCGACTGCACCAGGTGCCAGAGCGGGGCCGTCGCGCTCTGGTAGTCCCGCAGGTCAGGCGTGGGCCACTGCCCCGCGAACGACCGGATCACCAACAGGTGGTGCTGGTTCTGGTCATACGCCTCGCTCGTGACGTCACCCGTGGGGCCCAGCAGGATCGCGACGGTGCACAGGCCGAGGACGAGGCAGGGCACCGCGACCGACGCACGACCGCGCATCATCACGGGAGGGTCCCCGGCCGAGCGCGGGCATCGGCAACCTTCAGCGCGATCATCCGCTCATAGAGGCACATCAGCCCCGCGTACCGCCAGCCTGCGGGCCCATCGAGGACACCACCGTGCAGCACGAGCATCTGGAACGCACGGAGCCAGTCGCGTCGCGGCAGCCTTGCCGCGATCCGCTTGAGCTGCCGACGTCGGGTGACCCGGTCGCCGACCAGGGCATCGAGCAGGCGCAGCGGCGAAACGTCCGACAGGATCTGGGCCGCCTCGAGCGACGAGTAGCGGTTGTGCTTGGCGATCCAGTCGTCCAGGCCCTTGCTGAAGGCCCAGTGCTCGTACGGCTCACGGAGCGTGCCGATCGTGCCGTCGGTGGCCTCGCGCTGCCCATGCCCGTGGTCGCAGAACCTCAGTCGACGGCGGTGGAACAGCCGCACCTGGTAGGTCGGGTACTGGCCGCAGCGACGCAGCCAGCGTCCCATGAACATGAGCTTGCTCGGCACGTTGAACCCGGCATGGCCCGGCTCCCCGGCGAGGACGTCGCGGACTTCTGCCAGCAACGCGGGCGTCACGCGCTCATCGGCATCGAGGTGCAGGATCCAGTCGTGGTTGCACGCGATGTGGTCGATCGCCCAGTTGCGCTGTGCACCGAAGCTCGTGAATGGATTGCGCCAGACCTTCGCGCCCTCGGCGGCTGCGAGCTCGCCGGTGCGGTCGGTGGAACCGCTGTCCAGGACATGCACATCGCCCAGGCCCCGGCACGACCGGATGCAGGGCACGATGTTGGCTTCTTCCTGCAGCGTGAGGATGACGACCGAGACCGGCACGGGGACGACGTCGATCATGCTGCTGGTGGATGGCGCCATCCGGTCACCGTGTCGCTGCATGGTAGTGTCCTCGGGCCAAGCCCATGCACGACCAGGCACGACGAGTCATGGTGACCGGAGGAGCGGGCTACATCGGCTCGCACGCCTGCCTTGCCCTGCTCGAATCCGGTTGCCGCGTGGTCTCGATCGATGATCTCTCGCGCGGGCACGCCCGTGCGCACGGGGCATTGTCGTCCTTGGGCGGCCGGAACTTCGTCGGGCATGCCGTCCGGATCCACGACACCGATGCGCTGGCGCGCATCATGGCTGAGGAACGCATCGACGCCGTGCTGCACTTCGCGGCCTTCGCGGAGGTCGGGGAGTCCATGGAGCATCCCCTTCGGTACGCCCACAACAACGTCGCAGGCACGCTGTCCGTGCTGCAGGCGATGGAGCGTGCCGGGGTGCCGCGCCTGGTGTTCTCGAGCTCGTGCGCGACCTATGGGGCTCCCGATCCCGGGCTCGTACCGATCCGTGAGGACTGCCCACAGCGTCCGATCAATCCCTACGGCGCATCGAAGCTCTTCGGCGAACGCATGATCCTCGACCAGGCCGCAGCCCTGCACCGGTCGGGCAAGGCCTTCGGATGCGCCATGCTGCGGTACTTCAACGTCGCAGGAGCCGATCCGGCGGGCCGGCTCGGGGAGGATCACGCACCCGAGTCGCACCTGATCCCGATCTGCCTGCAGACGGCCCTCGGGCAACGCCCGGCCGTGCAGGTCTTCGGGACCGACTGGCCGACGCCCGACGGCACGTGCGTCCGCGACTACGTGCATGTGAGCGACCTGGTCCGTGCGCACCTTGCGGTGCTCGATGCACTCGGCCCGCGCGACACCCGCCAGTACAACGTGGGCATCGGCCGCGGCTTCTCGGTGCGCGAGTGCATCGATTCGGTACGCCGGGTCACGGGCATCGCGATTGCTTCGGTCGATGGTCCCCGGCGGCCGGGGGATCCACCGGTCCTGCTCGCGGATGCATCACGGATCCGCTCGGAACTCGGTTGGGAGCCATCCTTCACCGACCTCGATGCGATCGTCGCGTCGGCGTGGGCCTGGTTCCATGCGCACCCGCGCGGCTGGAAGGGCTGACCGCTGCGCCCTGCGCACCGCCCGCTCAGCCGCAGGAACCCCAGCCCGCCATCAGGATCCCCAGGTCTGCCCCGTCGACGACCCCGCTCGCGTCGAGGTCGCACGCGCAGGCGGATCCATCGCTCGACCA
>JBEGNG010000239.1:0-3450 GCA_041182645.1 Planctomycetota bacterium | reverse complement strand
ATGCTCGGGTGCATGAGCCTCGCCGTCACCGGAACCATCGGGATCGACACCGTCTACACGCCCCGTGAGCGCCGCGAAGGCGTGCTCGGCGGCAGCGCCGCCTACTTCGCCGCAGGCGCCAGTTTCCTCTCGCCCGTCCGCCTGGTCGCGGTCGTCGGCGACGATTGGCCGGCCGCGCACCGCGACGCGCTCGGCCGTTTCAAGGGCATCTGCACGCAAGGCCTCGAGACCCGTGCCGGCAGCCGCACGTTCTCGTGGGGCGGCCGCTACTTCGAGGACGTCAACCAGCGCGAGACGCTCTTCACCGAGGTCGGCGTGCTGCAGGAGGCTCCGCCGCGCGTGCCCGATGCGTACCGCGACACGCAGTTCGTCTTCCTCGGCAACACGCACCCCGCCGTGCAGGCCGACTTCATCGACCAGTTCCCGCAGCGCAGGCTCGTGGTCTGCGACACGATGGACCTGTGGATCAAGACCGCGCACGGCGAGCTGCTCTCGCTGCTCAAGCGCGTCGATGGCGTGGTGCTGAACGACACCGAGGCGCACGAACTCACCGGCATCCGCAACGCCGTCAGTGCCGCGCGGCACATCACCTCGATGGGCCCGACCTTCGCCGTCGTCAAGAAGGGCGAACACGGCGCGGTGCTCGTGCACCGTGACGGCGTGGCGGTGCTGCCCGCGTTCCCCGCCCCGGAGGACCGCGTGGTCGACCCGACCGGCGCGGGCGACAGCTTCGCCGGGGGCATGATGGGCCACCTCGCGCGCGTCGGACGCACGGATTTCAAGGCGATCCGCGATGCGCTCTCCTGGGGCACCATCGTCGCCAGCTTCACCATCGAGGCCTTCGGCCCCGAGCGCCTGCACTCGCTGACGGCGGACGAACTCGCCCAGCGCCATGAGCACTTCCGCGGCGCACTCGGGGTCGGGTCGTGAGCGCCCGTCGCCTGCTCGTCGCCGCAGCCCTCGTCGCATCGCTGGCGGCGTCGGCCGCGGCGGACTGGATTCCCTTCGACCGCCTTCCGAATGCGGACAAGGTCCAGAAGGCGCGCCAGCAGTGGGGCACTCCCCGCGGTGCCACGCCCGAGGAGATCCGCTGGACGCCGACGACCGCCTACATGCTGCGTGATGGTGCATGGAGCGCGATCGACCGTGCGACCGGCACGCGCGAGACGATCCGCGAGAGCGACGTGCCCGAGGCCGCCGCGCGCGGCGGTCGATCCGCGGCCACCGATGGGCCCGGCGTGGCGCGTGGCCGCCAGCGCACCAGCGAACCGTCCCCCGACGGCGAGCGCGTGGCGATCCACGAGGGCGGCCATGTCTTCATCACGCGCGGCAACCAGCGCGACCGCATCACGCCCGATGCCGCGCCCGGCGTGAAGTTCGGCGTGGCCAGCTGGGTCTACGGCGAGGAGCTGGACCAGAAGTCGGCGATGTGGTGGCACCCGCAGTCGTCGGCACTGGCCTACTACTCGTTCGACGAGTCGAAGGTGCCGGAGTACCTGCTGAACACCGAGCTCACCAAGCAGCGCCCGGGCCTGGACCGCGAGCGCTATCCGAAGCCGGGAGACCCGAACCCGATCGCCGGCCTGGCGATCTTCAGCATCGTCACGGGGCGCACCACGCAGGTGCAGGTGGGCGATGCCGACCAGTACGTGTACGGCGTGCAGTGGACCCCCGACGGCAAGGAACTGCTCTTCCACCGGCTGAACCGGCTGCAGAACAGGCTCGAACTCTGCCTGGCCGACCCGGCCAGCGGGGCCGTGCGCGTGGTGCTCGTCGAGGAGCAGCGCTGCTACCAGAACCACCTCCCGAAGCTGCGGTTCCTCGCCAGGCAGCCGCGTCGCTTCATCTGGGAATCCGAGCGCACGGGCTTCGCGCACTTCGAGCTGCGGTCGCTCGACGGCGGCGAGCCGGTCGTCCTGACCAAGGGCGACTTCGCGATGCGCGAGATCCACTGGATCGACGAGGAGTCGGGCACGCTCTGGTGCATCGGCTACAGCGGCCCGGTCGCGATCAACCCGCACCTCTGGCGCGTGGCGCTCGATGGTTCGGGCGGCAACGAGGTCACGACCTCGGACATGCACTGGAGCTCCTTCAGCGTCGCGCCCGACGGCGGTCATGCGATCGCGGTCGAGCAGTCGATCGACACCGCGCCGCGGACCGTGCTGGTGGCGAAGGACGGCACCCGCGTGGCGGTCGTCGCCGAGCGCAAGGGCGACGCGATCACCGACAAGGGATGGCCGCGCCCCGAACTGCTTCAGCTGAAGGCCGCCGACGGCTCGACCACGCTCTACGGCACGCTGCACAAGCCGAAGGAGTGGAAGGAGGGCACGCGCCTGCCGACGGTGGTCCAGGTCTACGGCGGTCCCTTCTTCCGCACCGTCGAGAACACCTACGACCCGGTCGAGCCGCTGTGCGAGTTCGGCGTGCTCGTGGTGAAGGTCGACAACCGCGGCACGCCCGGGCGCGGCAAGGCGTTCGAGGATGCCACCTACCTCAACCTGGGCATCGCCGACCTGGATGACCAGGCTGCGGCGATCCGCCAGCTCGTGTCGCGTGGCCTCGTGGATCCGGCCCGCGTCGGGATCACCGGCTTCTCGTACGGCGGCACCATGAGCGCGCTGGCGCTCCTGCGCCATCCGGGCGACTTCGCGGTGGCGGTCGCCGGCGGCGCCGTGACCGACTGGACCAACTACGACTCGATCTACACCGAGCGCTACATGCGCACGCCTGCCGAGAATCCCAAGGGCTACGAGCAGTCCAGCTGCATCCGCCTGGCGGGCAACCTGAAGGGGCGCCTGCTCATCGTGCATGGGATGGTCGACGACAACGTGCACCCGTCCAATGCCTGGCAGCTCGCCGATGCGCTCCAGTCCAAGGGCAAGCCCTTCGACATGATGCTCTTCCCCAACAGCGGGCACGGCATCTGGAGCCCGTCGTACGAATCGGTGACCTGGACGCACCTGCTGCGCGGGCTGGGCCTGGCGAACTGATGGCGGCGCCGCCCGCGCGCCGATGAACCCCGCCATGGCGCAAACGCTTCCACCCGACCGGAGCCACGTGGGCACGGAGCAACGGCACCCGGGCTCCATGGAGTTTGATGGCCTGGGTGTGCTGGGTTGCATCGAGGTGATGGCCGAGGACCAGCGACGGGCCGTCGAGGCTGTGGTACGGGCCGCTCCCGCGATCGCGGCCTTCGTCGAAGCGCTCGTGCCGCGCATGCGCGACGGCGGTCGCCTGCTCTATGCCGGCGCTGGCACCAGCGGCCGGCTGGGCGTGCTCGAT
Organism: Planctomycetota bacterium; assembly: GCA_041182645.1. Lineage (GTDB taxonomy): Bacteria > Planctomycetota > Phycisphaerae > Phycisphaerales > SM1A02 > SYIB01. The sequence goes on along the minus strand of JBEGNG010000239.1, from coordinate 168 downwards.
GCCAGCGAGTGCCCTCCGACCTTCCGGTCGCGGCCCGACCAGGTGATCGGCGTGATTGCGGGTGGCGATTCGGCGCTGCGGACCTCGAGCGAGCGCATGGAGGATGACCCGGCCGGCATCGCGGCGGAGTTCGACCGCCTGTCGATCGGGCCGCTCGATGCGGTGGTC
>JBEGNG010000238.1:0-3476 GCA_041182645.1 Planctomycetota bacterium | reverse complement strand
CTTGGCGGTGCGCGAAGAGAACCTGGCGATCGACCCGCAACTGGCGCACGCCGGGCTCACGTTCGCCTGGAACGCCTACAGCGGCCGGGGTGATGTGACTGGCGAAATCGTCTACGTCAACCACGGCACGCGCGCCGACTTCAAGAACCTGCGCGAGGCAGGGGTGGACCTGCGCGGCAAGATCTGCCTGGCGCGCTACGGCGGCAACTTCCGCGGCTACAAGGCGAAGTTCGCCGAGGATGCCGGCGCGATCGGTCTGATCATCTTCACCGACCCCGGCGACAGCGGCCCGGCCAAGGGCGCCGTCTGGCCCGATGGCGGATGGGCCAACTCGAGCTGCATCCAGCGCGGCAGCATCAACACGCTGCCGTACTCAGGCGATCCCCTCACGCCCGGGCGCGAGGCGACCGAACATGCCGAGCGGCTTGATGTGGCCGAGGTGGACCTGCCGCGCATTCCCGTGCAGCCGATCGGCTGGGGTGCAGCGCGCGAGATCGTGCGCCGCATGCGTGGCGAACCGCTGTTCGATCCATCGTGGGCCACGGGCTTCGAAGGGCCAACCCTGCTCACGGGCGGCCCCGACCTGCGCGTTCGGCTTGCGGTCGCGCACGAGCCCGCGATCGTGAAGACGGCGAACGTCATCGCGCGCCTGCCCGGACGCGCGCCCGACGGGCGCATGGTCATCGTCGGATGCCATCACGATGCCTGGGGCTTCGGTGCAGCGGATCCCTTGGCAGGCACGATCGTGCTGATGGAGGCCGCGCGCGAGTGCGCACGGCGCGCGAAGGAAGGGCAGGGGCCCGCGCGCGACACGCTCTTCTGTGCCTGGGGTGCCGAGGAGTTCGGCATCGTCGGCAGCAGCGAGTGGGTCGAGCGCGAATGCACCGCGCTGCAGGAGCGCGGCGTCGCCTACATCAACCTCGACATGGCGGCGATGGGCGTGAACTTCGGCGTCTCGGCGAGTCCGTCCCTGCGTGGGATCGTGGACCAGGTCGCGCGGCGCGTGCCGAGCGCCGTCGATCCTGCGCGCACGGTCTTCGAAGCCACCTCGAAGGATGGAGTGCTCGGCATGGGCGACCTGGGCGGCGGCAGCGATCACCAGCCGTTCCTGTGCCACGCCGGTGTGCCGTCGATCGGCCTCACGGCCGGCGGTTCGCAGGGCACGAGCTACCACTCGAACTACGACACGCTTGCCTGGTACCGGCGCACGGTGGGCACCGACTACGCGGGCGCGGCCATGCTCACGGGCATGACGGTGGGCTTGGTCGATGCGCTCGGCACCCAAGCCCGTGAACCCTGGCGCGATGCCGATGCCGCTGCTCGCGCGTTGCGCACCGCCGCACCGTCGTTGGGGCCGCTGCTCGACGCCCGAGCGAGGGCGCTCGCCGATCGCTTCGAGGGGCACTCACGGACCATGCAGGCGAAGCCGGTTGCCGACCCGGCCCTGACGCAGCGCTTGATCCAAGCATGGCTCGACCCGGCCGGCTTGGAGGGTCGACCCTGGTTCCGGAACACCCTGGCGGCGAGTGACCGCGACTCGGGGTACGCGGCGTGGGTCCTGCCCGGCGTGCAGGCGGCCGTCGTGGATGGCGGGGCTGAAGGGGTGGATCGCGCCCTGCTCCAACTCGAACGCGTGGCCGATCGGATCGACGACGCGCTCGCAGGACGCCCATAAACGCGTTCGGCAGCGGATCAGGTCGCCCGACGAGCGCCCCCCGGTGCACCGGCTCTCCCGAAAGACACACATTCGGGTGGCCTCGTTGCGCTCGGGGCGTATAGTCAGTCCGTCCGGGAACGCCCGGTTGGCCATCCACGACACCTCGATTCCGAAGACCATGCGAACCACCATCTCTGCGCTGTCCGTCCTGGCTGTGACCGCCTCGACCCTCGCCGGTACGACCCCGATCAAGCCGAAGCAGATCATCGCGACCGGCCTCGTCTATCCGACCTGGATCGGCCACGCCCCTGGTGACGAGACCCGACTCTTCGTGCTCGAGAAGGCCGGTCGCGTGCGCATCATCGACCTCGGCACCACGCCGACGCTCCGTGCCACCGCGTTCCTGAACATCGACCCGCTGGTGACCGGCGGCGCCTCGACGAGCGACGAGCAGGGCCTGCTCGGCATGGCGTTCGATCCCGACTACGCCACCAACGGGCAGTTCTACGTCTACTACACCGGCACCGGCACCAACAACCTGGCGCGGTACACGGTCTCGGCCGATCCCAACGTCGCCAACGCGACGGGCGTCGTCATGATGACCTGGTCGGATCCGTACACCAACCACAACGGCGGCGACATCCACTTCAAGCCCGGCACGCGTGACCTGTACATGGGCACGGGCGACGGCGGCAGCGCCAACGACCCCGGCAACGTGGCACAGAACCTCACGAGCCGCCTGGGCAAGATGCACCGCATCCGCCCGACGGTCGGCGGTACCTCGCCGTACTACACGATTCCCTCCGACAATCCGTTCTTCGGCGGCGCGACCACGGCCGACGACACCGTCTGGTCGTACGGCCTGCGCAACCCCTGGCGCTGGTGCTTCGACCAGGACAACGGCGACATGTACATCGCCGACGTCGGCCAGAACGCGGTCGAGGAAGTGAACTACGAGCCCAACGGCGCCGCCGCAGGCCGCAACTACGGCTGGCGCTGCACGGAAGGCACGAGCAACACGGGCCTCACCGGCTGCACCTTCGGCAGCCCGTCGCTGACCGCACCGGTCCGCACCTACGCCCACAACACCGCCGGCGGCTACAGCATCACCGGCGGTCGCGTCTACCGCGGCTGCGCGATGCCCGACATGCAGGGCATCTACTTCTACGTCGACTACGGCACCAACAACTCCTGGTCGATGCGCATGGTGAACGGCGTGGTGACGGAGTTCGTCACGCGCAACTCGGAGCTGCAGACGTCCGTCGGTGGCCAGACCGTGAACCAGATCGTCGCCTTCGGCGAGGACGCCAAGGGCGAGCTCTACATGGCCGACCACGGCGGACAGATCTACAAGATCATCCCGGCTGCCGGCGAAGTCGTCTGCCCGACGCCGAACCCGAACGACCTGAACAACGACGGCCTCGTCGATGGCGCCGACCTCGGCATCCTCCTGGGCAACTGGGGCGGATCGGGGACCGGTGACCTCGACGGCAGCGGCGTCGTCGACGGTGCCGACCTCGGCATCCTGCTCGGCGGCTGGGGCGCCTGAGCCGACTCGACTCGATCGATCACGCGGGCGTGGGCCATCAGGTCCGCGCCCGCTTCGTTTGCGGCGCGTGCAGCCGTCGCTCCCCCTTGGTCGCGCGCTTCGCCGCTCTCGCGGCCGTCGCTCCCTGTGGGGCGCCGGCATGCCTCGTTCGCGTGAGACCGTGGCACGCTTGCGGCCGTCGCTCCCTTTGGGGCGCCGGCATGCCTCGTTCGCTCAGACAGTCCTCGCCTGCTCAGAAACTGGCGCGTCTGTCACCCCGTGGTCACTGAC
>JBEGNG010000237.1:0-3493 GCA_041182645.1 Planctomycetota bacterium | reverse complement strand
CGAGTACGCGGTCGACATCATCGAGCACCACCATCACCGCAAGGTCGACGCGCCGTCCGGCACCGCGCTTGCGCTCGCCGAGGCGGTGACCGGTGGTTCAGGTGCACCCATCCCGCCGTCACGCATCCACAGCATCCGCGCCGGGGAGACGATCGGCGCACACTCCGTGCAGTTCGCGGGCCCGTTCGAGACGCTCAGGGTCGAACACGATGCCGTGGGCCGGCGGCTCTTCGCGGTCGGCGCGCTGCGCCTGGCCCGCTGGCTGCACGGGCGGCCGGCAGGGCTCGTCACCCTGGACGACTGGCTCGACGACCGGATCGCACGACCCCACCGAGGCACGCCATGACCACGACCACCACGTTCCGATCCACGCAACTGGCCTGCGGTGCTTGGCTGCTGTCCGAGCGCATGCCGTCGATGTCGAGCGTGAGCGTGGCGTGGCTCTCGCCCGTCGGTACGGCCGGTGACCCCGCCGGCGCCGCGGGCGAGGGAGAGAGCGCACTCTGCGCGGAAGTGCTGCTGCGGGGCACGGAACGCAGCACGAGCGAGGAACTGGCGCACCGGCTGGATGTGCTCGGTGTGCAGCGCAACGCCACCGCCTCCGTGCACCACGTCAACCTGGCCGCGGTCACGACGGGCCCCAACGCCCAGGGCATGCTCGAGTGCCTGGGCGAGATGATCCGTTCGCCGCGCATGGACCCCGAAGGCGTCGAGCAGGCGAAGGCACTCGGCCTGCAGGCGATCGCCGCAGTGCGGGACGAGCCCCAGCAGCTCTGCCTGCAGCACCTGCAGCGCATCAGCATGCCCGAACCCTTCAACCGGTCCGGCCTGGGCACGCCCGAGGGCATCCAGGCCCTGACCGCCGAGGGGCTCAAGGCCGCCTGGCACCGTCGCTGCACCCCCGGCGGCACGATCATCGGTCTCGCCGGCGATGTCGACCACGATGCCGCATGCGTCGTGCTCGACCGGGCGCTCGCCGGATGGAGCGGATCGTCGACCACGCTGGTGCCCGGTGCATCACCGCGGTCGACGCGCCACCTCGAGGTGATGCCGACGGCACAGACGCACCTGGCCCTGTCGCTCGACGCACCGAGCGCCAGGGACGACGACCGGCATGCCATGCGGATCGCGGCGCGCGTGCTCGGAGGTGGTTCGAGCAGCCGGCTCTTCGACGAGGTGCGCGAGCGGCGCGGGCTCTGCTACAGCGTGGGGGCGTCGTACTCGGGTGGCCGCGACCTCGGGCGCCTGACCATCTACGCGGGATCGCGGCCCGAGCGCGCCCAGGAGACGCTGGAGTGCATCCTGCGGGAACTCGAACGGTTCGAGCGCGGCATCGATGCGGACGAGCTCGAACGCGCGCGGACCGGCATCCTCAGCCGCCTGGTGATGAGCGAGGAGAGCACGGGAGCCCGCGCGATGGCGCTCGCGAGCGATTGGTTCACCTATGGCCGCCTGCGGACGCTCGACGAATTGACGGCCGACCTGCGCGGCGTCAACCTCGAGGCGGTCCATGCGCTGCTCTCCCGTCGCTGCGGTGCGTCGTGGCGCGAAGGACTCTGTCGGGCCATCGTGGCACCGGCCGACCTCGCCTGAGCCACGGCTATACTCCGGCCATGTTCGAAGGTCTTGCGCTCCAGCCCGGCACGCGCGTGCGCGTGATGCAGCAGATGCCCCAGGTCGCCCAGGTGTGGACCACCGCGGTCGAGGGTGTCGTGGTCCGTTGGCGCCAGGCCAAGACCGGCTCGTGGTTCGCCCACGCGCACCAGGATCGCCTCTGGCTCGATCGCCTCGAGCTGCGCAAGGACGATGGCGAGCTGGTGACGCTGAACCTCGACCGCTATTCCGTCATCGACGCGGCCTGAGTGCCGTGCGGCGGGGCGGGTTGCCCGCCCCGGTCCATGTCCGCGCCCGGGTGACGCCGCAGGCGATCACCGCGCGGCCGGTTCCGCGTACTTGCGCCGGTACTTCTCGAGCATCCTGGTCTGGTGGTTGGACAGGTCAAGCCTGCGTCCGTCGATCCAGGCTGCTTCGACCGGGGTCCGCACGTCGAGCGGGTCGCCGCTGCACAGGATCATCGTCGCACGCATGCCCGGGGCGAGCGTGCCGAGCTGGTCGCCCACACCGGCGATGATCGCCGCATCGCGCGTGATGGCGGCGACGGCCCGGTCGTGCGGCAGGCCATGGGCGACGGCCGTCGCGGCATGGTGCGGCAGGTTGCGGTCGTTGCTCGGCTCATCGCCGGTGGCGATCGAGAAGCGGATGCCGGCCTTCGCCAGGCGCGCAGGCAGCGTGAAGGGGGCATCCCACGGCTCGTGCGCCCACTGCGGCAGGCGGTGCACGCCGACGACGATCACGGGCACGTCATGCGCGCGCAGGAGGTCGGCCTGCTCGACGGCGCCGGCACCGCCGACGACGACGGGCTTCAGCCCCTCCGCCAGAGCCCAGGTCACGGCGCTGGCGACCTGTCCCGCGCTGCTGGCGTCGAGATAGACCGGTGCGTCACCCTTGAGCACCGGCCGCATCCGCTCGAAGCGCAGGTCGACCATGGGCGTCGAGCCGGCATCGGATGCCGCGACGTACGCCTTGGCCTTCGTGAAGAACTCACGGACCTCGCGCAGTTCACGGTCGATGCGCTTCTGCTGATCGTCCGGCGCCGTGCGGGTCCACCACTGCACGGTCGGCTCCGTGGCGGGCCACCGCACGATGACGCCGCAGGCCTTGCGCAGGGCAAGGTCATGCGTGTCCCAGCCGTTGAGCCGGATCATGCTGGCCGTTCCGCTCACGCGGCCACCCTGCGGGAACACCAGTGCGCCGAGGATGCCGTTGGTCCTGGCCACGGCCAGCAGGTCACTGTCGGGATTGACCGCGACCCAGGCCTCGACTTCGGGATGGAACTGCCCGACCTCGGTCCGGTCGTCGGTCGCCCGCACCTGCTGGACCTCGATCAGGCCGAGCGTCGTGGCGCTCGAGATGAAGCCCGGCCAGAGGTGTCGCCCGGCGCCATCGACGGTGACCACGCCATCGGTCGGCGCCTGGGCATCGGGCACGATGCGGTCGATGCGGCCATCGACGCCGATGACGACGGCCGCACCCTCGACGACCGTGCAGCCCCCATCCATGGTGTGCACGGTCACGTTGCGGATGCACGCAGGCTGGAGCGGTGCCGGGCTCGGTGGCGTGGTGTTCTGTGCATGCACCGCCGTGCAGCAGGCGAGTGCGATCGGGAGCAGCCTCATCGTTCACCTCCGCCGAAGGCGTTCATCGCGGCACCGCAGCCGCACTCACCCGAGCGCACCGCCGCGGGATCCTCGCCGCGCCGGTACATCTCCCAGAAGGCTTCCTCGCGCGTGTCGAGCATGCGCGCGAGCAGCGTGGGTCCACGCCGCCGCCCGCCCTCACCCTCGGGCTTCGCGGGTGGTCGATCGGCGCTGCCTCCTTCGAAGGCGGCCTCGAGCAACTGCGACCGCAGCGCTGCATCCTGCGCCTGGCGCTC
>JBEGNG010000236.1:0-3502 GCA_041182645.1 Planctomycetota bacterium | reverse complement strand
GGTGGAGAACGTCGAGGTGCCGCTCTTCTACCAGCGCCTGCCCGCGCCCGAGCGCCGTGCGCGCGCGGTCGAGAGCCTGCAACGGGTCGGGCTCGGCGAGCGGCTCGGCCACCGTCCGAGCCAGCTCTCGGGCGGTCAGCAGCAGCGCGTGGCCATCGCCCGCGCCCTGGTCACCAATCCCGCCATCCTGATGGCCGACGAGCCCACGGGCAACCTCGACACCGCTACGGGTGAGTCGATCCTCGCGCTCTTCGAGGCGCTGCACCAGCAGGGGCTGACCCTGATCATGGTCACCCACGACGATCGCATCGCCGGTCGATGCGAGCGCGTGGTCCGCCTGCGCGACGGCTCGGTCGAGAGCGACCGCGCGGGCGGGCGCATGCAGTCCTCCGGGAGCGCCGCGTGAAGGTGATCGGGATCGACCCGGGGCTCCTGCGCACGGGCTACGCGGTGGTGGATGCCAGGCGACCGATGGCGCCCCGTCTCATCGAGGCCGGACTGATCCGCCTGCCGCCCCGCGCCAGCGTCGCCAGCCGGCTGGTCCAGCTGCACGACGATCTCGCCGACCTGATGGCCGAGCACTCGCCCGGCGTGGTCTCGGTGGAAGAGGTCTTCGTGAACGCCAAGTTCGCCCGGACGGCCGTCACCATGGCGCATGCGCGCGGCGTCGTGCTGCTGTGTGCCCAGCGTGCCGGTGCCTCGCTCGTCGAGCTCGCGCCGGCCACGATCAAGAAGGCGATCGCGGGCAACGGCCAGGCCACCAAGGCCCAGATGCAGCGCGCGGTGGCTGCGCAATGCGGGCTCGCCGCGCCGCCGAAGCCGCCTGACGTGGCCGATGCGATCGCGATCGCGCTGTGCGCGTGCCTGCGCGGGCTCCGGGGGCGATGAGCCTGCGGGGGCTTCGATCCGCCCGGGGCGCAGGCCGATAGAGTGCGGGCATGGCCAGCGTCGATCAGAAGCATCGCCACGGCGTGATGACCTGCGCGCGACGGTTGACGAGCGACCAGCTTTCGCCGGTGCTCGCCTACCGCCGTCTCGTCGCCGCCGATGCCCGGCTCGCACCGAGCTTCCTCTTCGAGAGCGTCGAGCAGGGTGGACAGGTCGGACGCTTCAGCCTGCTCGGCTCGCGGCCCATGCTCGAGGTCATCGCGCGCGGGAACGAGGTCACGATCCGTCGACCGGATGCCGCCGAGGTCCGCCGGACGGTCACGAACCCGCTCGACGTGCTGCGCGACCTCACGCCGACCGGCCCGCAGGTCCGTCGCGGCCCCGTCCCCTCGTGCTTCCACGGCGGATGGGTCGGGCACTGCGGCTTCGATGCGGTCCGCTGGCTCGAGCCGGGCAAGCTGCCGTTCACGTCGGCGCCGCGCGATGACCGCGGCCTGCCCGACCTGCACATGGGCCTCTACGGCGAGGTCGTGGTCTTCGACCACGTGACCAAGTCGATGATCGTCTGTGCATCCGCGCCGTGCCACGGCGATGCACGGGATGGATCGTTGCAGGCTGCGCTCGAGGCCGACATCGACCGGATGGTCGCCACGCTCGAGGCCGACACCGTGCGGCTGCAGCCGGGCCGGATCGACGACGATGCCATGGGTCAGCCGCAGCGGCCGGTCTCGTCGAGCACGCCGCCGGGTGCGTTCCGGAACGCGGTCGAGCGTGCCAAGGCGTACATCCGTGCGGGCGATGCCTTCCAGGTCGTGCTGAGCCAGCGCTTCGAGCGCACGACCGCGACGGACCCGTTCGACCTCTACCGCATGCTGCGCGTGGTCAACCCGAGCCCGTACCAGGCCTACCTGCAGGGCGAGGGGTGCATCCTCGTCGCCAGCAGCCCCGAGATCCTGTGCCGCGTGCGCGAGGGGACCGTGACGAACCGGCCGCTGGCGGGAACCCGTCGTCGAGGGCGCGACGAGGCCGAGGACGCACGGCTCGAGCGCGAGCTCCTCGCGGACGCCAAGGAGCGGGCGGAGCACGTGATGCTGGTCGACCTCGGGCGCAACGACCTCGGCCGCGTGAGCGAGCTCGGCAGCGTGCAGGTCAAGGCCTGCATGGATGTCGAGCGCTACAGCCACGTCATGCACATCTCGAGCACGCTCGAGGGTTCGCTCCGTCCGGGACTCGATGCGTGGGATGCGCTGCATGCCGCGCTGCCGGTGGGCACCGTGAGCGGGGCGCCGAAGGTGCGTGCGATCCAGATCATCGACGAGCTCGAGCCCGTGCGCCGCGGCCCCTATTCAGGCGGGCTCGGGTGCGTGGGCTGGAACGGCGACCTCGACATCGCGCTGGCCCTGCGCACGATGGTCATCCCGACGGCCCTGCACGATCCGACGCGGGGCACCTGGCGCGTCGACCTGCAGGCCGGCGCCGGCATCGTGCTCGACAGCGATCCCGCCGCCGAGGAGGACGAGACCATCAACAAGGCCGCGGCGCTCGGACGCGCGATCGAGCTGGCTGAGCGGAGCTTCGGTCCCTGACCTGACCGGGGGCATGCGGCGATGCGCACGCCGGACCGCTCACCCGAGCGGGATCGGGTCATCATCGTCACGACGCCGGCTCGCGCGCGGCGCGGCCTCCGCCGGGGCGGTCGAGCGCGGACGAGGTCGACGCGTGCCGTCCCAGTCGGGGTCGAGGTCGGCGGGAAGATCGAGGCCCTCGAGCAACCGTGCCGCCTGCGCCACGCGGCTCGCTCGATCCACGAGCACGAAGAGCGCGAACACGAGCGCCACCAGGCCGATCACGACGAGGATCGTGGCCAGCATCTGGATGCGTTCGCCGGCGGAGCCCTGGATGACCAGCGACAGCGCCCGTGCAGCCGGCAGCTGCATCACGCCCACGCATCCGGCGATCATGGCCGGGAGCGCCAGATCATCGAACCACTCGGCGGTCGGCAGCATCATCCGGGTCCACAACGACCGCACGATGATGAGGAGCCCGACGAGCTGGAGGCCGACGACGGCGAGCGTGCACGTCTGCACCACGCTGATGATCGCCGGTCCGAACCGGGTGCCGCCCACGACGATCGGGCACACGATCATCATCGCGCAGGCCGAGAGCTCGCCGATCGTCACGCCTCGGATCATGGGTCGCCAGCGCGCCAAGGCAGGGTGCTTGAGCCATCCATCGCGGTCCATCCGCCACCAGCCGATGGCCCGGAAGCCGGCCAGCCCGAGCAGCAGCAGCCCCGTGAAGACCGGCCAGTACGAGCTCGCCGCGCAGGTCCCGACGATGGCCGTCATCGCTGCGGCCCGCCAGAGGACCTCGAGCGCCTCGCAGAAGGTCGCCTCGGGCCCGCCGTCGCCGGGGACGCGTGCGCGGACCGCCGGGAGCCGCTCCCCGCACTCCGGGCATCGAACTGCCCCGGGGTTGCCGCCGCAGTCGTGCCCGCAGCTCGGGCAGGGGCGGTTTCGGTGGGCTCGGCTTTGGGTGCGATGTGCCATGTTCGGGTCGCTTGTCCTGAACCAGATCCGAGAATTGCCGATAGAACTACCACAATGCCCCTCGG
>JBEGNG010000235.1:0-3534 GCA_041182645.1 Planctomycetota bacterium | reverse complement strand
ATCAATAGCGGTAGTGGTCGGGCTTGTACGGGCCGTCCACGGGCACGCCGATGTACTCGGCCTGGTCCCGGCGCAGCTCGGTGAGCTTCGCGCCGAGCTGCTTGAGGTGCAGGCGGGCGACCTTCTCGTCGAGGTGCTTCGGCAGCGTGTAGACCTTCTGCTCGTACTTCTTCCGGTTGGAGAAGAGCTCGATCTGCGCGATCACCTGGTTGGTGAAGCTCGAGCTCATCACGAAGCTCGGGTGGCCCGTGGCGCAGCCGAGGTTGAGCAGCCGGCCCTCGGCGAGCATGATGATGCTGCGTCCGTTGGGGAGCTTCCACTCGTCGACCTGCGGCTTGATGGTGACGCAGGTCGCACCCTTGACCTTCTTCAGCCCGGCCATGTCGATCTCGTTGTCGAAGTGGCCGATGTTGCCGACGATCGCGTTGTGCTTCATCCGCAGCATGTCCTCGGCGCGGATGATGTCCTTGTTGCCGGTCGCGGTGATGAAGAGGTCCGCGGTCTCGATCGCGTCCTCGAGCGTCACGACCTCGTAGCCCTCCATGCACGCCTGGAGCGCGCAGATCGGGTCGATCTCGGTGACCTTGACGCGGCAGCCCTGGCCGCGCAGGCTCTGGCAGCAGCCCTTGCCGACGTCGCCGTAGCCGAACACCACGGCGACCTTGCCGGCGAGCATCACGTCGGTGGCCCGCATGATGCCGTCGACGAGCGAGTGGCGGCAGCCGTAGAGGTTGTCGAACTTGCTCTTGGTGACGGCGTCGTTGACGTTGATCGCCGGGAAGAGCAGCTGGCCGAGCTCCTGCATCTGGTAGAGGCGGTGCACGCCGGTCGTGGTCTCCTCGGTGACCCCGAGGATGTTCGGCGCGGTCTTCGTCCAGTAGCCCGGCTGCGTCTTCTGGAGCGCCGCGAGCAGGTTCAGGATGACGCAGTACTCCTCGCTGTCCTCGGTCGTGGGCGTGGGCACGCTGCCGTGCTTCTCGAAGGCGAGGCCCTTGTGGACCAGCAGCGTGGCGTCGCCGCCGTCGTCGAGGATCATGTTCGGGCCCTTGCCGTCGGCGAAGTGCAGCGCCTGCCAGGTGCACCACCAGTACTCATCCAGCGTCTCGCCCTTCCAGGCGAAGACCGGGATGCCCTTGGGGTTCTCAGGCGTGCCGGTGGGACCGACCGCGACGGCCGCGGCGGCGTGGTCCTGGGTGCTGAAGATGTTGCAGCTGCACCAGCGCACCTCGGCGCCGAGCTCGACCAGGGTCTCGATGAGGACCGCGGTCTGGATGGTCATGTGCAGGCTGCCGATGATGCGCGCGCCCTTGAGCGGATGCTTGCCCTTGTACTCGGCCCGCAGCGCCATCAGGCCCGGCATCTCGACCTCGGCCAGTTCGATCTCCTTGCGACCGAAGCGGACGGTCTCGGCCGAGAGGTCCTTGACCTTGAAGGGCAGGAACTCGGTGGTCGACAGCGTCGAGGTGAGGAAGGGGTTCGTCGTCGGGGTGGCGGTCGCAGTGGTCACGGGTGCTCCTGGGTTCGGGTGATCCATCCGTCCATGTGGATGAATGGATGGAGTCTAGCCCGGACGCCCCCCTCCCCGCCACCCCCGGGCTACTCTTTCCGCAAAGGAATCCCATGAAGACCACTCCCCTGATCGCCTTCGCAGCCCTGGTTGCCTCCACGCTCGCCTTCTCGGCCGCCGGCCCCACCATGAAGGGCTCGCCGTACTGCCTGTCCACCTGCCCCGTCAGCGGCAAGCCGGTCGGCAAGGACAGCCCCTCGATGGTGATCGAGGACGCCGCCAACAAGGCCAACGACGGCCGCGAGATCCGGTTCTGCTGCGGTGGCTGCGAGGCGAAGTTCAAGGCCGACCAGGCGACCTACCTGAAGAAGGTCGACGAGGCCATGATCAAGGAGCAACTCAAGTGGTACCCCGACGCCTCGTGCGTGGTGATGCCCGACGACAAGCTGCCCGACCCGCGCGGCGCCGAGGCGATGGACGCCAAGAACATCGTCGTGCAGAACCAGCTCGTGCGCCTCTGCTGCGGCAAGTGCGTCAAGAAGGTCCAGGCCAATCCCGATGCCTGGGTCAAGAAGGTCCAGGAGCAGGTGATCGCCGCCCAGAAGCCCACCTATCCGCTCGACACCTGCGTCATCAGCGGCGAGAAGCTCGGTGATTCGCCCGTCGACACCGTCATCGGCAGCCGCCTCGTGCGGACCTGCTGCGGCAAGTGCGCGGCGCAGGTGAAGGCCGACCCGCAGGCAGCCTTCGCCAAGCTCGATGCAGCGAAGAAGTGAACACGCTCCAGAACGCCTGGACACCCGCGCGGGACGCTGCATGCAGCGTCCCGCGTTGCGTTGCGGCCCTGCGCACCCGGCACACGGACGCGCGCGCGGCCGCGTGGCTCGGGCTCAGTCCCAGGCCGGGCCGTCATCGAAGCGTTCGTCCTCCGGCGGGCGGATGATCCGGGGCTCGAGGCCTTCGGGCAGGGCATCGAGGAAGAGCCGCCCGTAGCGCTTGGTCGCGATGCGCGGGTCGAGCACGACCACGCGCCCGGAGTCGGTCGCGCTCCGGACCAGCCGGCCGAAGCCCTGCTTGAACCGCAGGATCGCGCGCGGCAGCTGGTCGTCCATGAAGGCGTTCCCGCCGCGCGACTGCACCAACTCCTGGCGCGCCTGGACCAAGGGCAGGTCGGGCACCTCGAAGGGCAGCCGCGTGATGATCACGTTGCGCAGCGCGCGCCCGCGGACATCGATCCCCTGCCAGAAGCTGCTGACGCCGAAGAGCACGCTGCGCTCGTCCTGCCGGAAGCGCTCGATGAGCAGACGGTTGGGCACGCCGAGACCCTGGACGTGCAGCGGGTGCCCGCGCGCGACGAGTTCGTGCGACGCCAGCTCGGCGACCCGGTGCATCGTGTCGAGGCTCGTGAACAGCACGAACGCCCCGCCGTCGGTCTCGCCCACGTGGCGCAGCACACGGTCGGCGAGCGCCGACGCATACGCGGGGTTCGAGGGCTCCGGCATGGAGACGTCGAGGTAGAGCTCGACGAGGTTCGCATAGTCGAACGGGCTCCCGACCTGCAGCGTGGTGGGGTCGTCGCAACCGAGGGCGACCGCCGTGTGCCGGAAGTCACCGGGGCGCGTGCTCAGCGTGGCACTCGTCATCACGACGGAGACGTCGCGTCCGAAGAGATTCTCGCGGAGCACCGGACCCACGTCGACCGCGGCACTCACGAGCGCCACGTCGGGGCGGGCGCCGCCGTGCGCCTTCCGGCGACCACCGGCCTCGACCCAGTACACGCAGCCTGCGAGCGACTGCGTGACGAGGGCCTCGGCCGCCGCCGCCATGTCCGCGGTCCGCTGCTGCCAGGCGTTCACCTCGGCCGCATCGCCGTCGCTCGAGGCTCGTTCGCGGACGAGGGCCAGCAACGCCGCGAGTTCGGCGAGCGCCGGCGTGAGCGGGTTGCCGACGATGCCCGCCTCACGCACCCGCCCCGAACCGCCGGCGGACTGCTGCCACCGCCAGAGGTCGCCGAAGAACGCCTCGGA
>JBEGNG010000234.1:0-3566 GCA_041182645.1 Planctomycetota bacterium | reverse complement strand
AGCGACATGACGCTGACCCAGCAGGGCAGCCAGCTCAACGTGCGCATCACCAACCAGTCCGGGCACAAGCTCCCCACCGGCGTTGGCAACGGCCGCCGGGCCTGGATCAACGTGAAGTTCCTCGGCGCGAACGATGTGCTGATCGCCGAGCGCGGAGCCTACGACCTGGCGACGGCGGCCTTCGACGGCAGCGACACCAAGGTCTACGAGAAGCGCGCCTCGGTCGATGCAGCGATGTCGGCCCTCACGGGGCTGGCGGACGGCACGCCGTTCCACGGTGCGGTCTCCAACCGCACCGACCTGGACAACCGCATCCCGCCGCGCGGCTTCACCAACGCCGGTTTCGCATCGATCCAGGCGTCACCCGTCGGCTACTCGTACGCCGACGGCCAGCACTGGGACGACACGCTGTACGCGATTCCCGCCGGGGCGACGAAGGCCGTGGTCACCTTCTACCACCAGACCACCACGAAGGAGTACGCGGAGTTCCTCCGTGACGCCAACGTGACGGACAACCGCGGCCAGGCCGCGTACGACCTGTGGGTCCAGTTCGGACGCAGCGCGCCGATCGACATGGACAGCGCGATGATCCAGCTCGTGCCCGCCAACCCGGCCGACCTCGACGGCGACGGCACGGTGGGCGGCGCCGACCTGGGCATCCTGCTCGCCAACTGGGGCCAGGGCGGCCTGGGCGACCTCGACGGTGATGGCACCGTCGGAGGCGGCGACCTGGGCATCCTGCTGGCGGCCTGGGGCAGCTGAGGCCCGCACCCCCCGACCACTCGACGAAGAAGGCACCCGTGCGGGTGCCTTCTTCCTTGATGGGATGGACGCGACCGGCTCGTCAGCGCTTGGGCAGGCGCTTCATCAGGTCGTCGACCGCGGCGTCGAGCTGCGCATCGATGCCCGCGGCCTCGTCCTGCGGCGTCTGCGGCACGACGAGGTCGGGCATCGCGCCGTTGTTCTCCATGTCGGTGCCGTCGAGGAGGTACCAGCCGCGGAACGGCATGCGGCAGGTCGTGCCGTCGAGCAGCGTGATGCCGCCGGTCGAGATCACGCCGCCGTAGGTCTGCTGACCCACGAGCGTGCCGCGCTTGATCGCCTTGAAGGCATGCGCCGTGATCTCGGCGTTCGAGAAGCTCTTCTCGTTGCAGAGCATGTTGGTCGGCAGGATGCAGCGCTGGATGAAGAGCCGGTCCTGCGGGTAGCCGGTGGTGACCGTGCCGTCCCCACCGCGCGGGATCGTGTACGCGTGCGTCGGCGTGGCGAGCGAGGCCATGAGCCGGTCCGCGGTCCAGCCCCCGCCGTTGTTGCGCACGTCGACGATGAGTCCGTCGCGCCCGTAGCCGGCGGCATACAGGCCACGCTCGAAGTCATCGAGCGAGGGCTGGTCCATGCCCTTGATGTGGATGTAGCCGATGCGTCCGCCCGACCGGTCGTGCACGGCCTTCTCCATGCGGCGCCACTCGTTCTCGTAGGACTGCGCCGAGACCGACCCCGACATGGCGGGCACGATGAACGAGTCGAAGCTGACGGTGCGGCCATCGGCGAGCGTGCGCTCGACGGTGAGCGCGGCCTCGCGGCCGGCGAGGCCCGGGAGGTGGCTCTCCAGCGTGCGCGACAGGTCGACGGGCTCGAACTCGACGGCCGTGATGACGTCGCCCGCGAGCAGCGGCACCTTGGCCTTGGCGGCGGGCATCTCCGGCAGCACCGACTTCACCACGAAGCCCTTCTGCCCCGGCTCGACGCGCAGGCCCAGTCGGCCCTGCGGCGGGAGCGACGAACCCGCGCGGTCACGCGGCGAACGGATGCCCAGGTGGCTCGCGTTGAGCTCGCCGAGGAACCGGTTCGCGACATGGTCGAACTCGGCGCCCGTGCGCGACTGGCAGGCGAGCGCGTGGTAGCGCTTGGTCAGCGCGTCCCAGTCCAGGCCCTTCATCGACGGGTGGTAGAAGCCCTCGCCGATGGCGCGGGCGGCCTCGAGGAACTTCTGGCTGCTGAGTTCGCGGCGATCGACGCGGATGGTGCCGTCGAGGTCGGTCGCCTTGACCTCGCCGCCGGCGAGGCCGATGGTCGCGGCCTTGCCGGCCGAGACGGCCACGGCGGCATCACCGGCGAAGTTCAGGCCGAGCACGTTGCCTGAACCGGTGAGCTTCTTCGTGTCGGTGCCATCGAGCTTCATCGTCTGCAGGCCGTCGCCGGTCGAGACGAGGATGCGGTCGCCGGCGGGCAGCAGCTCGAGGTTGCCCTCGTTGCCCGGAGCGCTCGTGATGCGGCGCACGCGCAGGTAGGCGTCGTCGAGGTCCCAGGCCGGCATCGTGGCCTTCTTGACCTCGTCCTTCTTGGCCTCGTCCTGCTTCGGCTCGTCCTTCGGGGCGTCCGCCTTCGCGGCATCCGCGACGGCTGCAGCGGGCTCGACCGGCTTGGCGGGCTCGGCTGCAGCGGCCTCGGGCGTGGAGGGCGTTGCCTTGGGATCCGCGGGCTTTTCCTTCTCCTTCGCCTTCGCGGCCAGTGGCTTGCGCTTCTTCGCTGCCTCGCCCGCGTCCTTGAAGTACTGCTCGAGTTCGTGCTTGGGCAGGGCTTCGAGGGAACGGTCGAGGTAGACGTACCAGGCGTCGAGTTCCTCGTTCGTGCGTTCGCTGAGGAAGGCCAGGACCTTGCCATCGGCGGAGAAGCGCGGGCGACCGTCGTTGTCGGGGTGGCGCGTGACGTTCACCGCGGGCTTCGAACCGTCGCTGGGCACGATCCACAGATCGCTGTTGAAGTCCATGTCCGACTGCGCGAAGCAGATCGCGGTCGAATCCGGGCTCCAGACGTACTCGATGCCGGAGTCCCAGCCCGGCCGCACGACGGTCACGGCCTTCGTCGCCAGGTCGAGCATGCACAGGTCGCCTTGGTTGCGGCGGAAGAGCACGCGCGTGCCGTCCGGACTCGGCACGATCTGGCGATCCTGGGCCGGATCCTGCAGGAGCGCGGTGACCTCGAACGCCACCGCATCGGGCCAACGGTTCGGCTCGTCCTTCTTCTCCTCGGGCTTCTTGTCGTCCTTCTTGTCGGCGGGCGGCGCATCCTGCTTGGGCGCGTCGGCCTTCGCGGGCTTGGCGGGATCGGCCGACTTCGCCGGCTCGGCTGCTGCGGGCGGCTCGGCGGCCTTGGGTTCCTGGGCCGGTGCTGCAGGCTCGGCGGGCGCAGCCGCGGGCGCGGGTTCCGCAGGCTTCGCGGCCTCGGCAGGTGCAGCAGCCTCGGCGGCCTTCGGCTGCTCGACGGGCTTCGTCGCTGCCTCGAAACTCTTCTTCACGTCGTCACGGGTCTTGGTCACCGTGGCCTGCCACAGGTCCTCGGTGCCGGCATGATCGCTCGTGAAGTACAGCGTCTGGCTGTCGGCGCTCCAGGCGATGTCCTTCTCGCGGCTGGGCCAGTCGGTCACGCGACGCGCCGGGACCTTGCTGTCGGTGCCCTTGACCCAAACGTCTCCGAACGCCACGACGGCCATGACCTTGCCGTCTGGGCTCAGCGCCGCCTCGCTTGCGAGCGTGGCCACGGACTTCTGCTCGAAGAGGTCGCCT
>JBEGNG010000233.1:0-3568 GCA_041182645.1 Planctomycetota bacterium | reverse complement strand
CGCCAGTCATCGGGTCCGGCCACCTTGGAGAAGATCGCCGCGACCCGGCTGAAGGCGACGGCGGCATCGTCGAGGCGCGACAGGTTCTGCAGTTGCATCGCCCGTGCGAACAACGCCGTGCCGTAGGGGTCGCTCTCCTCGCCGAACTCCTTGCGCAGTGCATCGAGCGCCAGGGTCGCGTTGCGGTCGGCGTCATCGATCTTCTTGAGCGCCACCTGCGCGGCGGCGAGCATCGCGCGTGCCTCCGCGCGTTCGCGGACCTCGGCCGGTGCGAGCCTGTCGAGTCCCTCCACGGCGAAGGCGAAGCCCTCCTCGCTGGCGGGATAGTCCTTCAGGAAGAACTGCGCCCGGGCGATGTTGCGCCGCGTCCTGACGAGGTCGAGTTCGGTGGAGGGGTCCGGGTCGGTCGCCGCGAGCAGTTCGCGCACCTCGAGCGCCGCCTTCAGGTTTCGCGCGGCCGAGTCGTAGTCGCTCGAGGCCAGGTACACGATGCCGACGGTGTCGAAGAGCTCGGCCGCCACGGAGGGGTCGTCCCGGAGCTGGGTCGTCACGGCCTTCTCGACCTGGGCGAGCAGTCCCTTGATGTCGAGCGCCACCTGCGCGCCGCCGCCCTGGGTGTCGGCGGAGCGCAGTGCCGTGAGGAACGTGCTCAGCGTGTCCCGTGCGCGCTGCTCCTGCGTGACCGCCGAGCGCCACAGGAACGCCATCGCCACCGACGATGCCACGATCATGCAGACGCCGAGCACCACCGTCGCCACCGCGACCTTGTGCTTGGCGACGAGCTTGCGCAGGCGGTACGCGGTGCCGGGCGGACCTGCGCTGACGGGATCCCCTGCGAGCCAGGCGCGCAGGTCGTCACCGAGTGCGCTCGCGCCCTGGTAGCGGACTTCCCGGTCCTTCTCGAGCGACTTGAAGATGATCCGCTCGAGGTCCCCGCGCAGGGCACGCGCCAGCGTCGCGGTGTCGGTCCCGCGCGCGTGCGCGATCGTCGTGGCCCGGCCGAGGTCATCGCGCGAAAGCTGCTGGATGCGTTGCTGCGGCGATGGGGGCCGGTACTCCCGGACCACGCGGCTGAGCTCGCTCACGCCCACGCCCTGCAGCGTCTTCTGGTCCAGCGGCAGCCATCCCGTGAGCAGTTCGTACAGGATCACGCCGAGCGTGTAGACGTCGCTGCGCGTGTCGATGTCGGCCTTGCCGTCGGCCTGCTCGGGGCTCATGTAGGCGGGCGTGCCGACGAAGTGCCCGAACTGGGTCTCGAAGCTGCGCGAGTGCAGCGTCGTGTTCACCGCCTTGGCGATGCCGAAGTCGATCACCTTCACGTGGAACGCCTCGGCGTCGCGGTAGACCAGGATGTTGCCAGGCTTCAGGTCGCGGTGCACCACGCCCTTGGCGTGCGCGTGCTGGATCGCGTCGCAGACCTGCAGGAAGAGCCGCGCGCGTGCGCGCAGGTCGAGCCGCTCCGCATCGGCGAACTCGTCCAGCGGCTTGCCGGGCACGAACTCCATCGCGAAGAACGGCTTGCCGTCGGGAAGCGCGCCGGCGTCCCAGACCTTGGCGACGCCGGGGTGGTTCATCACCGCCATCGCCTGGCGCTCGGCCTCGAAGCGCGCGACCAGGTCCTCGCGGTCGCTGCCCGAGCGCATCACCTTCAGCGCGACCTTGCGCCGCACCGGCTCGACCTGTTCGGCCAGGTACACGGCACCGAAGCCGCCCTCGCCGAGGAGCTGCAGGATCTGGTAGCGGCCGAGCGTCTGCCCGACCATCGACTCCGCCGCGCGCTTGCGCGGCGCGGCCGGCGGCTCCTGCCATCCGCCCGCGGGCGGCGGGACCGTCGCACCAGCCCCCGCAGGCGGCATGGTCGCACCGGCATCCATGCCCTGAGGCGGTGTGGTCGCACCGTGATCAGGGCGACGCGGATCGCCCGCGTCGGCGCTGTCGATCGTGCGGTCGTCGACGGAGGCCATGCGCGCAGTCTACGACCCCCAACGATGGGGGCCCTGCGACAGGTCACTCAGGCCCGTTCACTGTCCGTGGTCGTCATCCGCACCCGTCCACTTCACCAACAGCAGGCACAGATCGACGCCGTTGACGACACCGTCGCCGTTGAGGTCGGCGCCTTGCGGACCCGGCGTGCACGCAATGTCGATCCAACCGTCGCTGCCGATGACATCACCGCCCTCGGGAAGGACCCGCGGGCCGAACGCGACCAGGATGTCGGAACATCCCGACGACTCGAAGCTCACGGAGACGACCTGTGCGCAGTCCCCTGCGTCCCGAAGGGACTCGGCGCACGCCACGGGCTGCAGATTGCCGCATCCGCCTCGGTAGACGATGAGACCGTAGGGATTCGCGTCGGCATCGTGGACACAGAGACTGATGGTCACGGTGCCGTCACAGGCCTCCGTGCGGAACCAGTTCGGTGAGAACAGGTAGCCGGGGGTCCCGCAGGAGTTTCCCAGGCCCAGTGCGGAGGGGTCCTCGGGAAACGGCATCGGGTTGCCGAACGGATGGGAGCCCAGGCCCAGTACCGGTGCCTCCTCGCAACGCGTCGGGCGCTCAGCGATGACGCCTCCGGCGACATTCACCTCGTACGGTCCGCCCGACTGCTCCCCTACGGTCCAGTCGACCAAGGGCGTCGAGGCAAGGTTCGGGAAGGGGAAGGCGAGGCCGGTACCGTCGTTGGCGGGAAACTCGAACAGGCCCGACAGTGCCCCGCCGGGAAGGATGCCGACGGGTCGGCATCCGGCGGGGGCAACGGCGAGGAAGTACCGCCCCGAGGTCAGGCCCGGGATCTGTCCTCCCTCCGGTCGGGCGATCGCCGAGCCGATCGTCTGCTGCGACGCGTTGTCGTTGGCGACGATGGGGAGCGCTTCGATCGTCCCATCGGCCAGCTCGACCCGCCGGAAGAGATAGAGGACCGTGTCGAAGGAAGGATCACCCGTGTTGATCGCGAAGGCCGACGAGCCATCGACGGTGACCTCGTACATGTCCACGGTGTCGGATGCCGTGAGGCCCAGGGGTGCAGTGGCACCCACGATCTTGGTCAGGCCGATGGATGTACCGGATGCTGCGATGAGCTTGACGGACTGCGAGGAGCCCGGGGTTGCCCCTGCATCCTCACTGCTGTCACCACCCCAGATCGGACCCAGCAGGGGCTGGTCGGTGGGTACGAGCGACACGACGACGGCGAGAGCAACGATGGCGTTCATCCCGGGAGAGTGATGGAAAAACGCTCCCGATTCAAGTCGATCACACAACCTGAACACGATCGGACGGCTTGCCGACCGCCCCCTGCAGGCCTTCAGGGGCTTCCCGGGCGGCGCAGTGCCCCCCTGCAGCCCCTGTTCGACGGTGTTACGACCCCCACTGCGACAGCAGCAGCGACAGGTCGGTGCCGTCGATCACGCCGTCGCCGTTGATGTCGGCATCGGGGGTCGATGGCGTGCAGGCGATGATGAGCGTCCCGGGCCCGACCACGGGCGATTGGCTGCTGGAGTTGGGCTTCAGCGGCCCGTAGGCCACGAAGTAGGTCTCGCAGTCGCTGGTGGGGAGCGTCAGTTCGCCGGCC
>JBEGNG010000232.1:0-4087 GCA_041182645.1 Planctomycetota bacterium | reverse complement strand
ACCGGTCGCTTGACGGGATTCGCGTTGCGCACGCGGACGTCGACGAGCGCGCAGGACGGGTGATCCGTCTCGACCATCCAGAAGTCCGGCAGCGGCGTGCCTTCCGGGAAGTCCCAGGCGAGCGTGTGACGCGCATGCGCATCGCCGGGCGCCTCCTGCGGCACGATGCTGGGAGGCTTGCCGTTGACCGAGAGCACGCGGAACGGCTTGCCATCCGTGCTTTCGATGATGGTCTGCCCCGAGCGGGCGCGCTCGCCGACAAGGTTGATGTAGGCAGGCACCGCCCGCACGGGCAGCGCGACCTCGCCCTGCACCGCCACCTGGATCGGACGCGCGTAGCCCTTGGCGATGATCTTGAGCTGAGAACGGCGGGCACCCTGCATGGGCGCACCGCTGAGCTCGGTCTCGATCACGAAGGTCTTGCCCGGCTCGATCGTGACGCCCGCTGCATCGGTGATGGTGGTGCACTTGCATGAGGCCGTCACGCTGAGCAAGGTCACGGGCTCCGCGCCGGTGTTCAGCAGCGTCAGCGGCCCGCGTGCGTTGGTGTTGGGCAGCATGAAGCCGAAGTCGAGTCGCTGCGGCGTGACGGTGATCGGAGGCGGAGCATCGATGGCGCCTTCCTGCACCGGGTCGGCCGGCGGGCGGGCCGCCGCCGGGGCGTCGGCCGCGTCGCGTGAACCTGGGCGCGGGGTGCGCGCACGGGTGCGCTCGAGCCTGGGATCCTCGCCCTGCCCCTTCGGCGTGGCGGCGGGTGCGGCGGCCGGTGCCGTGGCGGGCTCGTCCGTGGCCTGGCCGCTGGACGCCGGGGTACCCGCTGGGGGCGCCTGGGCGCTGGAGCTGGCGCAGGCCGCCGCGTCAAGCGCACTGACGACGGCGAGCAGGGACGAAACCAAGAACCGTCGCGGATCGGCAGGGTGCAGCATGGATGAAGCGTACCTGCCAACCCCCGTTTTTGGGCTGAAATCGCGGGTCATCGACCCGGTACGGCGGGCCAGGCGGAAGGTTGCAGTCGTTGAACTGGATTCCGCCAAAAAATCTCGCCAGTCATTTGGATGTTGGTGGAACCGGGCTATTGTTCTGGTGTCGACAGGGGAAACCCAGTCGGCCGCGCAACCCGGTTCAACCTGCCAAAGGTGAGAAAGACCCAAGGCACGGCCACACGGCTGCGATGTCAACCAAGCCCTTTTCCCTCCCTCCGCCCCCGAGCCTCGTGCTCGGGGGTTTTTTCTTGTCTGCACGTGAGCACGGGCTCGGCATGCCGGGCCTCAGGCGCACCGGCTTCGCCCTGGCCCGCGCCTCGGGGGCCATCCCTGCCTGTTTGCTATCGTTGCCCCTCCCCAACGGGATCCACCACACATGAAGAGCACCGACCTACGCCCCGGCATGGCCATCAAGATGGATGGCAAGCTGTACGTGATCACCCAGTACACCCACGTCACCCCCGGCAACCTGCGCGCCTTCGTCCAGGTCAAGATCCGTGACATCGAGAAGGGCACGATCATCGAGAAGCGCCTGCGCTCGGGCGAGGAAGTCGAGCAGGTCGAGCTCGACCGCCGGCCGATGCAGTACCTGTACGCCCAGGGCAAGGTGCACGTCTTCATGGACAACCAGAACTACGAGCAGCACGAGATGCCGGAAGACGTGGTCGGCGACATGCCGCTCTACGTGCTGCCCGACAACGAAGTGATCGTGCTCTGGTGCGACGGCCGCCCGGTGAGCATCGAAATGCCCAACGTGGTCGAACTGCTCGTCACGGACACGCCGCCCGGCATCAAGGGCGCGACCGCAACGAACCAGCTCAAGGAAGCCACGATGGAAACCGGCCTGAAGACGCGCGTGCCGCCCTTCATCACCAACGGCGAGAAGATCCGCATCAACACGACCGACGGCTCGTACGCCAGCCGCGCCTGAGTCGACCGACGAATCATGATCCCCCGCGCCCCCGGCCCCTGCCGGGGGCGTTTACGTTGCGGCGGACGCAACCACTCCGCCGCCGGGACGGCGGACGAAGCCACTCCGCCGCCGGGACGGCGGACGAAGCCACTCCGCCGCCGGGACGGCGGACGAAGTCAGTGCCCGGCCAGCGGGAACCGGCCGCAGAACTCGCGGATCTCGGCACGCACGCGTGCGCACTCGGCCGCATCGCCCTTCGCGCCCATCACGCGATCGAGCCAATCGGCGACCTGCACCATCTCGCGCTCCTTCAGACCGCGCGTCGTGAGCGCCGGCGTTCCCAGGCGAAGGCCGCTGGTGACCATCGGCGGACGCGGATCGAACGGGATGCCGTTCTTGTTGCAGATGATGCCGGCGGTCTCGAGCCACTTCTCGGCATCGGCACCGGTCAGGTCCGCACTGCGCTGGCGCAGGTCGACGAGCATGAGGTGGTTGTCGGTGCCGCCGGTGCAGAGTCGGTAGCCGCGCTCGGTGAGCGCCTTGGCAAGCGCCTGCGCATTCGACACCACCTGGCGGCAGTAGCCGGTGAACTCGGGCTTCAGCGCCTCGCCGAAGGCGACGGCCTTGGCCGCGATGATGTGCATGAGCGGGCCGCCCTGGCTGCCGGGGAAGACCTTGCGATCGAGCTTGGTGGCCAGCTCGGCGTCGTTGGTCATGATCAGGCCGCCGCGCGGCCCGCGCAGGGTCTTGTGCGTGGTCGTGGTGACGACGTGCGCGTGCGGGAAGGGCGATGGGTGCACGCCGGTCGCGCAGAGGCCCGCGATGTGCGCGACATCGGCCATCAGGTACGCGCCCACCGAGTCGGCGATGGCGCGGAACCGGGCGAAGTCGATGGTGCGCGGGTACGCCGAGTACCCGCAGATGATGACCTTGGGCTTGTGCTCCTTGGCCAGGCGCTCGATCTGGTCGTAGTCCAGCAGCTCGGTGCGCTCGTCGAGGTTGTATTCGACGATCGAGTAGAAGGTGCCGCTGAAGTTGGGCTTGAGGCCGTGCGACAGGTGGCCGCCCGACTTGATCGGCAGGCTGAGCACGGTGTCGCCGGGGTTCATCAGCGCCATGAAGGCGGCGATGTTCGCGTTGGCGCCGCAGTGCGGCTGCACGTTCGCGAACTGGCAGCCGAACAGCCGCTTGGCCCGCTCGCGCGCCAGGTCCTCGACCTGGTCGTGCCACTCGCATCCGCCGTAGTAGCGCTTGCCGGGGTAGCCCTCGGCGTACTTGTTGGTCATCCAGCTGCCGGCGGTGTGCATGACCACCGTGCTCACGTGGTTCTCGCTGGCGATGAGCTCCAGGGTCGTCTCCTGCCGGTCACGCTCGCCCGAGAGGATCGAGGCGACATCGGGATCGTGGGCGCGCAGCATGTCGAGCAGGGCTGCGCCCATCGGGTCGGCGGCGTCGGACACGGCTGGCACGGCGGTGGCTGGCGTCATGCTCTGATCGTAGCGCGCTCGCTCATATGCTCGACGCGTGAAGATGGCGCCTGGGCACCGCTGACCTGCTCGCGGGCCGCGATGGGCTCGGGCTGCGCACCGCGTGGGTGAAGCCGGGCGCAGCGCCCCCGCGCGGCATGGCCGGCTCGGCAGGCCGGCGCTCGGTCCACGGCATCGATGGGCCGTCCGAGGTTGAACTCGATCGACTGGTCGCGATGCTCGAGCGCTGGCTGGTCGACCCGCGCACCGTGCCCGACGACCACCTGCTGCCGGCGCGCCCGGCGTTCCACCGCGCGTGCTGGGTCGCCGCCTGCCGGATCATGCCGGGCACGACGATGACCTATGGTGACCTTGCCCGATCGGCCGGTCGCCCGGCGGCGGCGCGCGCCGCCGCGCAGGCCATGGCCCGCAACCGGCTGGCACCGCTCGTGCCGTGCCATCGGGTCGTGGCAGCGCACGGTCTGGGGGGATTCATGGGCACGACGCCGGCCGAGCGGGGCTCGGCTTGGGCATTGCGCCTGAAGTGCTGGCTGCTTGAGCGAGAGGGCGTGCACGCCGTCCGGGGGCCTGCGGCGTAGACTCCCCGGCCCCCAAAGGAGATCCAGCATGAAGGTCACGATGGTCGGTACGGGTTACGTCGGTCTGGTCACGGGTGCGTGCTTCGCCGACATGGGCAACGACGTGACCTGCCTGGACGTCGATCC
>JBEGNG010000231.1:0-3572 GCA_041182645.1 Planctomycetota bacterium | reverse complement strand
TCGTCGTACTCCTCGACGGTGTCGATGGGGAGCATCGAGGTCCGCGTGGTCCAGCTCGAGCCCGCCACCTGCTTGCCATCGATCGTGAGCGGGCCGTTGCCGGTGCGCGTGCTCTTGACCGTCATCGGTGCGGTGCCGTTCTGGGGATCGATCGTCGTGAACTCCACCGTGGTCGATCCATCCTTGAGCGCCTTCTTGCGCAGCGCATCGGCTGCGCGGGGCGTGAGCCAGCCGGCCGGCGGCAGCGGCTTGGTCGAGGTCGTGACCCGGCCCCCCTGCTGCGCCTTCACCTCGATGCCCGTCGGGCCGAACCGCCACTCGGTCGTGGTGGGTGCGCCGCCCATCGACTGCGTGAGCGATGCAGCCACCGGGGTCTGGTCGGCGCGCTCGTCGAAGGTCGACGACACCGTGACCGAGATCGCCGCACCCGCACGCGCGAGGCTGAGCGTGGATTCGCTGACCGTGCGGAAGAGGTCGCCATCCTGCTGCAGTTCGATGCGCAGGTGGCCGCAGGGCTGGCCACCGAGCGTCATCGTGTACCAGGCTTCCTCGAGCGTGGTCCAGCCGGCCGCGGCCGGGTGGGCCATGATGGCGAAGGCGATGAACGCGATGGAGCCGAAGAATCGGGAGCTGATGGTGGTCATGGGTTGAACCTTCGCTGTGGTGAAGCTTGGCCGTGATGAACCTTGGCTGGTCGGTCGGACGGTCCGCGCGGTCACTCCGCGCGCATGAGCGGGAAGAGGATGACGTCGCGGATCGACTGGCTGTTCGAGAGCAGCATGACCAGGCGGTCGATGCCCATGCCCATGCCGCCGGCCGGCGGCATGCCCACGCGCAGCGCGGTGATGAAGTCCTCGTCGAGCGAGCGGAAGGTGCTCTCTTCCTCGTCGGCGCCCTTGAGCTGCTCGGTGAACTTGGCGAGCTGGATGTCGGGGTCGTTGAGCTCGGTGTAGGCCGGGCCGATCTCCATGCCCGCGATGAACAGGTCCCAGCGCTCGGCGATGACCGGCCGTGCACGGCTGGGCCGCGTGAGCGGGCTGATCGCACTGGGATAGTCGAGCACGAAGGTCGGCTTCGACGGATCGAGCAGGGCCTCGGCCTTCTCCTCGAAGAGTTCGTTGACCACGAGCCACAGGTCCTTGGTCGCGGCGCCCTCGACGTGCAGGTCCTTCGCGGTCGCGCGCACGCGAGCCTCGTCCTCCATCGCGAAGCCGAAGGCCTGCTGGAAGAGCTCCTCGTAGCGCACGCGGCGGAAGGGCTTGGCGTAGTCGATCACCAGGTCACCGAACGGCAACGCGACGGGCCCGCCCTGCGGCACGCCGGCCACCTCGCACGCCACCGCGTGCACGAGGCTCTCGACCATTTCGAGCATGGTCATGTAGTCGCCGAAGGCCTCGTAGGCCTCCATGGCGGTGAACTCGGGGTTGTGGCTGCGGTCCACGCCCTCGTTGCGGAAGTTGCGGTTGATCTCGAAGACCTTGGGCAGGCCGCCCACGAGCAGACGCTTCAGGTAGAGCTCGGGCGCGATGCGCATGAAGAGCTGCATGTCGAGCGTGTTGTGGTGCGTGACGAACGGCCGCGCGGCGGCGCCGCCGGCCATCGCCTGCATCATCGGGGTCTCGACCTCCTGGTAGCCGCGCGATTCCATGAAGCGGCGGATCGCGCTGACGATGCGCGAGCGCAGCTGGAAGGTGCGCACGGTGCCCGGGTTCGCGTACATGTCGACGTAGCGGCGGCGGTAGCGCGTCTCGTCGTC
Organism: Planctomycetota bacterium; assembly: GCA_041182645.1. Lineage (GTDB taxonomy): Bacteria > Planctomycetota > Phycisphaerae > Phycisphaerales > SM1A02 > SYIB01. The sequence continues at coordinate 1,816 of JBEGNG010000231.1, read as the reverse complement.
GGAGAGGCCGTGCCACTTGCCCGGCGGCGGCTCCAGGCTCTTGCACTGCATGGTGACGCCGTCGGCCCAGACGCAGGTCTCGCCGCGGTTGGTGCGGCCCACGCGCCCGGTCACGCTGAGCAGGTCGCCGTAGTCGGCCATGGACGCGACCTTGAAGGCGCCCTCGGGGACGTTGGCCTTGGAGACGCTGACCTGCAGGTCACCCGAATGGTCGCGCAGCCACATGAAGACGAGCTTGCCCATGTCGCGGTGCTGCACGACGCGCCCCGCCACGGTCACGGCCGGACGACGGTCGTCGATGGTCACGGACGGGTCGGCCTTGGCGGCCTTGGCCGATTCCTCGTAGGCCAGGTGCGCCGCTTCGTCGAAGGCCGCGCGCGCCCGGTCGAGCGGCGTGATGCCGTCGACGCGCTGGCCGAAGGGCTCGACGCCGAACTCGGTGCGCAGCCGCTCCAGCTTGGCGCGACGCGCCGCCACGAGGACCGATGGATCTTCCTGCTCGCCCTGGGGCTGCTCGCTCACGATGGACTCCTTCATGGATTGACGGCGATGGTAGCGAAACGCCTTCACGCCCCCGCTACCATCGCCGGACTCCCATGAGCCCGTCCCAGATCAAGCGCATCGGCATCCTCACCGGCGGCGGCGACTGCCCCGGCCTGAACGCGGTCATCCGCGCGGTCGCGAAGACCGCCATGCTCCAGCACGGCATCCAGGTCTTCGGCATCGAGGATGGTTTCCAGGGCCTGATCGAGGACCGCGTACATCCGCTGACCTTCGCGGATGTCTCGGGCATCCTCACGCGCGGCGGCACGATCCTGGGCACCAACAACAAGTGCAACCCGCGCAAGTGGGCCGTCGGTCGCAACGCCGACGGCTCGCCCGTCTTCGCCGACTGCACGCGCCAGTGCATCGAGACCGTGCAGCGCCATGCGCTCGATGCGATCGTGGTCATCGGCGGCGACGGCACCATGGCCGCCTCGACCGGCCTGGTCGATGCGGGCATCAACATCATCGGCGTGCCCAAGACGATCGACAACGACCTGCACGGGACCGAGATCACCTTCGGCTTCCTGACGGCGGTCGCCACCGCCACGGATGCGCTGGACAAGCTGCACTCGACGGCCGACAGCCACCACCGCGTGATGGTCTGCGAGGTCATGGGCCGCAACGCCGGCTGGATCGCGCTGACCGCCGGCGTGGCCAGCGGCAGCGACATCATCCTGATCCCCGAGATCCCGTTCGAGCTCGACGTGATCTGCGCGTCCATCGACCGGCGCGTGGCGCACGGGCCGGGCTTCGCGATCATCGTCGTGGGCGAGGGCGCCATGCCCAAGGGCGGCAGCCAGATGATCCGGCAGCTGGATCCCACGAGCCCCGACCCGGTGCGGCTGGGCGGCATCGGCGCCTGGGTCGCGCAGGAGCTGGCCAAGCGGACCACCGCCGACGTGCGCAGCACCAACCTGGGCCACATCGTGCGCGGCGGCACGCCGATCGCGGCCGACCGCATCCTGGCCACGCACTTCGGCTACCACGCGATCTCCATGCTCATGGACGGTGCGCGCAATCGCCTGGTCGTGCGCCAGAACAACATCTTCAGCGACATCGACCTGATGGCTTCGGCGGGCAAGCAACGCCTGGTCCCGGTCGACCACCCGCTGGTGTCCGCGGCGCGCGCCATCGGCACGGGCTTCGGTGATGCATCCAGCCTGCCGCGGGCCAGCCGCGAACCGAGCGCGGTCTTCTGAGGCATGGCCGCGATCGCGCTGCATGCCCTGCCCCGCGCGCTCGCCGATCACGAGGTGCGCGAGACCGTGCG
>JBEGNG010000230.1:0-4783 GCA_041182645.1 Planctomycetota bacterium | reverse complement strand
GGTCGGCGCACTGACGCACAGCGTCCGATCGCTCGACGTCGGCCTGGATGCACTCGCGTGATCGATCCGCCGCACGGCCCTGCGCACGCCGAGTCCGCCCGTGCCGCGGCGGCACCGATCGAAGCCTGGCCTGACCGACTCGATGCAGCATGTCGTGGGCTCGGCTTGCTGCACCGCGCCGTGGTCGTGCGCGAGACCGGATCCACGCAGGACCTGGCGCGTGGTCGCGCGGCAGGCGATGTGGTGGTGGCCTGGCGACAGACCAGCGGCCGTGGTCGCGATGGCCGCACCTGGGCCGACACGGGGCTGGATGGCGTGGCGGTCACGGCGGTCGCCGCGGTGCAGGGGCCGTGGATCGCGCTTGCCGCGGGCGTTGCGGCCGCCGAGGCGATCGAACGCGTCGCGCCGTCGATCACGGTCGGCCTGAAGTGGCCCAACGACCTCATGCTCGGCGACCGCAAGGTCGGCGGCGTGCTCATCGAGCATGATGGCGACGCCTCGCTGATCGGCATCGGCATCAACGTGTCGCAGGATGCCTTCGAGCCCCAGCTGGCCGCACGCGCGACCAGCCTCGCGCAGCTGGGCGCGACGGTCGATCGCCTCGCCGTGCTCGAGGCCCTGCTCCCCGCGCTCTGCTCCCCGCGCTCGACGGGGCGCTGCGTGCCGGCGAGGCCGCGGCCCTCGATGCCTTCCGGCGGCGCGACATGCTCCGGGGCCGACGGGTCCGCCTGCACGCCGCAGGCTCGATCATCGAGGGCACGGTTGAATCGATCGATCCGCTCGTCGCGCTCCGCCTGCGGACGGCCGATGGCGTGCGCGACGTCCCGGCCTCGACGGCCCGCATCGAGTCGTTCGGCTGAAGCGCTTGGGGCCCCGCCGCATCGGGCTAGACTCCGGCCATGCACCGCAGCATCCTGGCGTTCCTGGTGGTGGTCATGCCTGCAGTCCCCGAGGCACGTGCACAGGTGCCCGCGCCGGTGCAGGCCACGCAGGTCGCGCCCGGCACGGACACGCCGCTGAACGATGACCTCCGCAACGTGATGAGCCCCGACCTCCGTGGCCCGACGGGATTCCGCCAGGTCTATGCGATGAAGGATTCCAACGGCAACACCAAGTACATGCGCGGCAACGGCGGCCTCTACATGGTCTACGACCGCGGGTCCTACGTCGGCTACGGCGGGCGGTACTACCAGATGACCCCACCGGGTACTACATCGGTTCGGGTTCGCTGCAGCAGGCGATGGGTACGGCGCCGACGGGTCCGCGTCGCGGCGTGGACCTGACGGCGAAGGATGCTCCGCAGGCACTTGGCCCGGGCATGATCGCGGGTGCGCAGGGCAATGCGCAGGGCGGCGCGCAGCCGTCGGCCGTCGCCGCGCCGAGCCAGCCGCAGGGCACCGCACAGGTGGCCGTCGTCGGATCGAAGGAGCCCGTGGCCACCGGTGGTGGCGTCATGCTGCTGCCGATCGCGCGCCTGACCGAGGGTGCGTGGCCCGCGTCGATCGACGTGCAGCTCGACGACGGCCGCACGCTGCAGGCGCTCGTCGCCGTGCTCGAGAACGTCGCCGACACGCGTCGTGCGTCCTGGACGCGCGCGCTGCAGCTCGCAGCGGTCACGCCGATCGCCGCCTGGTCCAGCCAGCAGCAGCCAGACCAGGCCGGCCAGGTCATCGCGCTGCTCGAGACGCCCATCGGGTTCCGCGGTGGGCTCACGCTCGGCGCGTCGGCACTGCAGCCCCGGTGGATGGAGATGCAGGAGCGCGCCGGCCAGGGCGTCGCGGCCTTCGAGCCCTTCGCGCTCGATACGCCCGACCTCGGCGCACCGAACGAGTGGTTCCGCGTCGCGCTGCTCGCGCGTGCGCAGGGCAAGGCGCCGCCGGAACCGGCGGGCACCCCGGCCGATGCGCTCTTCGCGCGGCACGTCGCCTACCTCTGGATCGCCGGGCTCGACCGCCTCGAGCGCGCGGACCCCGCCCTTGCGCAGCGTGCGCTCGCGCTCGTGACCGGCGTCGCCCGTGGGCGCAGCCCGCTCGGGCGTGACCTGTCGATCGCGGCGTGGCTGGCCGATGAGGAACTCGAGGGGCAGCTGCTCGACCTCATGCTCGATCCATCGATCGACGACCGCACGATGGTCACGCAGGTCGATGGATGGATCTCGACGCGGCTCGCCCCGTTGGCCTGGGTCGAGTCCGACGGCGGCGACCAGGTCATGCTGGGCCTCGCGAATCCTCTGCCCGAAGGCCAGGCGGTCTCGCTCGAGTGGCTGTCCGGTGCCTCGCAGCCGCAGCGCGAGGTGCTCGGCGCGAACGAACTGCGCTTCATCACGCTCCAGCGCCCGGCGCCGGCGAGCGAGGCGTCATCGCGCGTTGCCGTCACCGTGGGCTATGCGCGCACGGTGCTCACGGTGGCGCCCGGTCGTTTCGCCGTGGTTCCGCCGGGCCTGGCCTTGCGGCAGTTCCTGCCCGCGGCGAGCCTGGCCGAGGTGCGGACCGGCCGCCTGGCGCCGGTGCCCAGCGGTTGGCAGACGACCGCGAGCCTTCGACGCACCAAGGACGGCTGGGAGGTCTTCATCGAGGCCCTGCGGCCCATCGCCGCCCGCGACGATGCGGAGGACCTGGTGACCGTCGCCATCGGCCCCAAGCCGAGCATCGAGGTCGTGGTGAACTCGCGCGGCCTGGCGACCGATGGCCTGCGCCATGTTCCCAACGGTGATGCACCGACCGTGATGGCGATGGACTTCAGCGACCGCTGGCGCGCGACGGTGCGGCTCCCGGCGTCGTGGCTCGGCACATCGCCCGTGCTGCCCCTGGGCGTCCAGCGCAGCTGCCGCATGACCGACCTGCAGTGCGCCGGCCTGCCCCCGATGCCGTGGCACGAGGGGCCGAGCATGCTCCAGGCCGATCTGTCGACCTGGCCGCGCTGAGCGTGGATCCGGCGGCGGCGTCCCTATACTCGCGGCCATGGCTCGCCAAGGAAGGCTGCAACCCAAGGTCGTCGCGCTGCTCAACCAGAAGGGCGGCGTCGGCAAGACCACCAGCACGGCCAACCTCGGTGCGGCGTTCGCGCGCCTGGGCAAGCGCGTGCTGCTCATCGACCTCGATCCGCAGAGCAACCTCTCGATGCACTTCGGGGTGGAAGCGGAGCCGACGCAGCCGAGCGTCTATGACCTGCTCGTCGGTGAGGGCATCGATGCACGCTCGGTGATCGTGCACGCGCGCGAGGGCCTCGACTTCATGCCGGCCGTGACCGAGCTGGCGCTCGTCGAGGGCGAGCTCGCGCAGCAGCCCGACATGCAGCGCACGCTCGAGCGCGCGGTCGCTCCGGTCGCGGGCGACTACGACCTCATCCTGCTCGATTGCCCGCCGAGCCTGGGCGTGCTCAGCGTGAACGCGCTCACGATGGCCGACGAGGTCTTCGTGCCGATGCTCGCGCACTACCTCGCGCTGCGGGGGCTCGAGAAGCTGCTCGAGACGGTGCACATGGTCTCGCAGGGCCTGAACCCGCGGCTGCGCGTGACGGGCGTCCTGCTCTGCCAGCACGAGCAGCAGTCGCTGCACGGCCGCGCGGTCGTCGACGAGATCGCGGCCCAGCTCGCGCGCTACGAGGGGACGGGGCTGCCCTGGGATGGCTGTGCGATCCTGCAGCCGCCGGTGCGGCGCAACATCAAGCTCGCCGAGGCTCCTAGCTTCGGCCAGACGATCTTCGACTACGCACCGCAGTGCCCGGGTGCAGGTGACTACATGCAGATCGCGCTCCATCAGGTCGAACGCTGGTGGCCGAGCGAGGCCGAGCCTGCGCCGGCGCCGAAACCCCGCGCGAAGCGATCGAAGGTCCAGGCTCCCACGCAGGATGCCCCCGCGGCGGGGGCCTGATCCATGACGGCTGGAGCGCGCGGGCTGCTGTGGTGGCGCGCCCTGGCGTGGGTTGCGCTCGCTGCGGTCTTCACCTCCACGCACTGGCCGCGCCTGCAGCTGGACCTGCCGATGCAAGGCAGCGACAAGGTGCTGCACGCCGTGGCGTTCATGGCGCTCGCGCTCGTCTGGTGGCCCACGGGGTTCATCCGCAGCGTGCCGCTCTTCACCCTCGCGGCGGCGGCATGGTCGATCCTCGACGAGGTCTCGCAGGCGCTCCCGGGGATCCATCGCCACGCGGGCGTACCCGATGCGGTGGCGAACCTCTGCGGCATCTCGATCGCGGTCATGGTCATCATCGCGCTGCGGGATGACCCGAGCGCGCGCGGGCGCAGCATCCGCTCGCTGGCGCGGCGCATGGTGATCGACCGTCCACAGGCATGGATGGCGTGTGCGGCGAGTGCAGCCGTCGGCGCGATGGCAGGGGGCGTGATCCTGGTGACCGTGCAGTCCCTGCTGCGCCAGCCGATCAAGCCCGTGCACAGCGCGATCATCGGCGCCACGCTCGGCGTGGCCGTGGCGCTGCACGCGACGGTGCTGGTCATGCTGCGCTCGATGGAGTCGGTCATCCGCACGCGCCGGTGCTGCCCGCAGTGCGGCGAACCCGGAGCGACGGATGGATCTTGCCGCGCCTGTGGTACCGCGGTGCCGGCCTCGACATGGATCCAGTCGGGCGTCCGCACCATCGGGGGCGTGCCCGACAGGCACTGGGTCGCCGTCGGTCTCGTGCCGGTCATGATGGCGGCCATCACGCTGGTCGTCACGCTCGGCACCTTCGTGCTGCTCGGCGTCCGCCGGATCCCGGTGCTTGCGCCCTACCTCGGTGCCGAGGTCGACCCCGGCATGCGCCTGGTCCTCGATGCGGTCGTGCT
>JBEGNG010000229.1:0-3577 GCA_041182645.1 Planctomycetota bacterium | reverse complement strand
CCACCTGCCAGACGTGACCGTCGTGACCCCGGTGTTCGAGCGACCCGATGGTGGCACCCTGCTTGGGTACGCAGCGACCCGGGCGCACCATGCCGAGCTCGGTGGCATCGCTCCCGGCAGCATGCCGCCCTTCGCGGCATCGCTGGCCGAGGAAGCCGTGGTCCTTCCACCCACGCTGATCGTGCGCGGCGGCATCGAGTGCTTCGAGGCCGTCACCAGGCTCCTGCGCGAGTCGCCGCACCCCAGTCGTGCCGTCCAACAGAACCTGGATGACCTGCGCGCCCAGGTCGCCGCCAACCACACCGGCGTGGTGCGCATGCGTGCGACGGCTGCGCGATTCGGCGAGCACTTCATGCCTGCCTTGGCCATGCTGCGCTCGCGTGCACGCCAGGCGGCGGTCGCCGCACTGGCTGGCGTCCCCGAAGGAACCGTCACCGAAACGCTCGACGACGGCACACCGATCTGCGTACGGCTCTCACGCACCGTCCGCACGGAACCCGGCGGTTCGTTGACGATCGACCCATCCCGCCAGCGCATCACGATCGACTTCACCGGGTCCGGAGCCGTCCACCCCGGGAACTTCAATGCGCCGTTCGCCGTGATCCGCAGTGCCACGCTCTACGCGCTGCGCGTGATGGCCGGGGCGCACGACGAACTCCGGGCCGGGGTGCTGCCCTTGAACGAGGGATTCCTCGACGCCGTCGACCTGATCGTCCCGCACGGCTTCCTCAACCCAGTGTTCCAGCCCGATCCGGCGGCATGCCCGGCGGTCGGTGCGGGCAACACCGAGACGAGCCAACGCGTCGTCGATGCGCTGCTTCGGCTGCTGGGCGCCGCGGCCTGCAGCCAAGGCACGATGAACAACCTGATCTTCGGCTCGGATCGCTTCGGGTTCTACGAAACGATCGCCGGCGGCGCAGGTGCGACGGCGCGCGGCGACGGCGCCAGCGGCGTGCACACGCACATGACCAACACGCGCATCACCGATGCCGAACTGCTCGAGTCTCGCTACCCGGTGCGCTTGGTGCGATTCGCCCTGCGGCGCGGCAGCTCCGGCGCCGGGCTGCACACCGGCGGCGAGGGCGTCGTGCGCGAACTGGAGTTCCTCGAACCAGTGACCTGCAGCATCATCGGGCAACACCGGACGGACGGCCCGTACGGCATCGACGGTGGTCGCCCGGGTGCGGTCGGCGAACAGTGGCTCGTGCGCGGCGCGATGCGGCTGCCGCTGCCCGGCGTCGGCACGTCGGAACTGCAGGCCGGCGACCGGGTGGCGATCCACACGCCCGGAGGCGGCGGATGGGGACCGTTCATCCGCCCGGAAGACCTCGGGGCCGATGCCTACGCCGACAACTCGTAACGCTCGATCGAGCGGGCGAGGCCCGTGTCCTCGCTGATCTCGATCACCGCGCCACAGGCGAGCGTGCCGCCTTCGGCCACGTCGTACTGCGTCGGCAGCCCGGTCGTCAGGTGACGCAGCACCGCGTCGGTCGAGCGGCCGATGATCGAGTCGTACGGACCGCACATGCCCAGGTCGGTGATGAACGCCGTACCTCCCTTGAGGACACGCGCATCGGCCGTGGGGACATGCGTGTGCGTGCCGACCACCGCCGCCACGCGCCCATCGAGGAAGCGTGCGAGCGCGATCTTCTCGCTCGTTGCCTCCATGTGGGCCTCGACGATGACGATGTCGTCGGCGTGCGTGCGCTCGGCCAGCATGCGCTCGCAGCACTCGAAGGGATCGCTGCCGGGGGTCGGCATGAAGGTGCGCCCCAGCACGGTGAAGACCGTCACGCCGCGACGGTCACGCCCCCGATCGATGCGCACCATGCGCTTGCCGGGTGCGCGGAACGGCATGTTGGCCGGACGGCAGACCGGTTCGCCTGCGCGCTCGAGCGCCGGCACGATCTTGAGCTCGCGCAGGGCATGGTCCCCGAGCGTCACCGCATCGATGCCGCCCTGCACCAACTGCCCAAGCAACTCCGGCGTGATCCCGGAACCATTGCGGATGTTCTCACCGTTGGCCAGGATCACCCCGCCGGCTTCGCCCCATGCAGCCCGCAGCGCCTTGGCCGCCGCGACCGCAGCCCGCTTGCCGGGTTGCCCGACGACATCTCCCAGGAAGGCGATTCGCATCGGGCTGGACATGGGCTACACTCTAGCCGTACCGCTTTCGTCCCTGTGGGATGACAGGCCCGGCCCAGCCGGGTGCTGTGCGGCGATCCGCCTTCCATGACCTGCGTTTCCACCAAGACCGGCGACAAGGTTCGCCACCCGGCCCGCCCTGAATGGGGCGTCGGCGTCGTCACGCGCACCGAAGTCTTCACGGGCGATGGCGTCTCTGACCAGCGGCTGTGGGTCAAGTTCCCATCGATCGGCGTGCGCACGCTGATCGCGAGCGTGGCCAAGCTCGAACTCGTCGAGGCTGCCGCCGATGAGACCGCGTCGGTCTACGCGCGCCCCACGATCACACAGGTCGATGCCGCCAAGGGCGGGCTTGCCGCCGACACGGCCTTCCGCAAGCCGGAAGACCTGATGACGAGCCTGCCGCTCGATGCAACCGATCCGTTTGCGACCATCAAGACCCGTCTGGAGCGCACGCTGAAGCTCTACCGCTTCGACGGTTCGGCGGCGCGCCTGGTCGATTGGGCCGTCGCACAGAGCGGCCTCGACGATCCCCTGACGCGCTTCAACCGCCAGGAACTCGAGGTCTTCTACAAGCGCTGGCTCTTCAACCTCGATGCGCACCTGGTGCGCCTGATGCAGGAAGCCCGCCACGAAGGCTCGCTCATCGAGACGGTGGCGAAGGGCGCTCCGCCCCTTGGCCAGCAGACGGTGCAGCGGCTGCGTTCGCGGATGCGCTGAGTTTCGCGCGGCGTCGGCGGACCACGATCAGGATCACGACCAGGAGTGCCGGGATCACCATGATCAGGCAGCACGGCGGCACGGCGATCGCAAGGATCGTTGCGGCAACGCTCGTCACCGACTCCACCGCGGCATAGATGGGGTTGGCCAGGCCGGCGGTCGTGAGCGTGGAACCTGCGCGACCGGCGGCGGCCACGGCGTGGGTCCCAAGCGCCAAGCCCCCACCCACGATGATGGCGATCGACCACAGGACCAGCGGGCTGAGTTCCCGCGTGCCCTCGATGCCCGACAACTGCTCGCTGACGCCCAGCCCGAGCTGATCGCACATCTGGACGGCCATCAGGATGCTGCCGGCCCCCGCCGACATCGGCGCGGCCAGGGCATCGATCGCATGGTCGACGGCCGGAATCAGCGAACCAGCCAATTCGACGACGCACGCCAGCCCGAAGGCCACCAGTGCCGGCGTACTGCCGACCCACGCCAGGGAGTCGCCCGGGGTGAGCCATCCCAGTCGCACGGCGATCCCTGCCCCGAGCAGGGGCACGAAGACTCGGAAGCCCGCAGCCGCGCTCAGGCCGACGCCCAGGATGACGGCAATCACGATCGACAGGATGCTGACGGTGTCCGGATGCACGGCTTGAATGTACGGTGCCACGAACCGGTCACGGATCGGGTTCACACTCGTTCGGGAGAATCCCGGGTCCTCCATGCC
>JBEGNG010000228.1:0-4101 GCA_041182645.1 Planctomycetota bacterium | reverse complement strand
CACCACGGCGACGGGCTCCGGCGTGATCCCCGTGGCGGTGCTCGTCCCGTGAGCGTCGTCCGCATCGATGCCCGCGATGCAGGTGCCGTCATCGACCTGCTGCAGTCGGCGGCGCAGCGGTTGCGCACCGCCGATGGCCGACGGGGTGCCACGCAGTGGATCCCCGCCCGCGGCTCGCTGCTTGCCACCGGGGACCTGCACGACAATCTTCCGCACCTGCAGGCTGCACTCACGATGGCCGAGCTCGACGCCTCGCCCGACCGCCATGTGATCCTGCACGAACTGATCCACGGTGAGGCGCTGACCGGCGGCATGGACACGAGCTACCGCATGCTGGTGCGCGTGGCCGAGCTGGTCGTGGCCTACCCAACGCAGGTGCATCCGCTGCTGGCCAACCACGAGCTCGCGCAGGCCTGCAAGCTGCGCATCTCGAAGGGCTCCGGCGAGCAGGTGCAGCTCTTCCTCGATGGCCTCGACTGGGTCTTCGGCGATGAGGCGCAGCAGGTGAGCGATGCCGTCGACGCGTTCATCCTGGCCATGCCGCTGGCCGTGCGCTGCGACAACGGCCTCTTCTGCGCCCACAGCACGCCGGCGCCGTTCGAGCTCGAGCAGGCGGACGTCACCGCGCTCGACCGTGAGCTCGACCCGGGCTCCTACGCCGATCCGGATGCCGTCGCCTGGCAGTTCACCTGGGGTCGCGGACAGACGCCCGAGACTGCGCGCCGCATGGCCGAGCGCCTGGGTGCACGGCTGATGGTCTGCGGTCACGCGTACGTCGAGCAGGGCGCCGAAGCCGTTGGGCCGCAGCTCCTGCTGCTGAACAGCGACCATGCGCGCGGCGTGGCCGTCGAGATCCCGCTCGATGGACCACTGCCGACGGCGACGGAGCTCGCGCGTGAGGCGGTCTTCCTCGCGACCATCGGCATGGACGCATGAGCGCCGGCCTGGCCATCACCGGATCGCAGCGATCGGTCGGCGTCGCGGCCTGGCGTGAGGGCGGCGCCGTCGCCGTCGTCGACCTGCACGACCCGGCGCGCGATCGGGATTGGCTCTGGCCGGCGATCGATGCCGCGTGCCGCGAGGCCGGCGTGTCGCCCCAGGCGCTCTCGTGGATCGCGGTCGACGTCGGGCCCGGCGGGTTCAGCGGCCTGCGCACCACGATCGCCGCGGCGCAGTCGATCGCCACCGTGCATGGCGTGCCGTGCGTGCCGGTTCCATCGGCGCTCGTGGCGGCGTGCTCGACCTGGCCGGTCGATCCGCCGGCGCGTGCGCATGCGGTGCTGGCCGTGAAGGGCACGACCGCCTGGATCGCGACGCTCGAGCACGAGGCATCGGGATGGGTCCAGCGCAGTGCCGCCGTGATCGACTGCACGACGTGGGTGCCCGATGATGGTGCCTGCGTCCTCGCCGATGCGCATTGCCCGAGCATGGTGCGTGAGGCGTGCGACCGCCGTGGCGTGAGCGTGGTCGAGCCGACCTGGACCGGGGCAGGGGTGATGATGGCGGCACGGTCGGCCTGGGCACGGGGCGTCCAGGTTCCGCCGGCGTCGCTCGAGCCCGAGTACGCGCGCGAACCCGAGGCCGTGACGCTCTGGCGCCGACGGCACGGCGGATAACGGCTGCAACCCTTGGCCCATTTCATGGATTGGGCTTCACCCCGCCCCGGGCGTGGTCGATGGAACGCCCCGAGGACATTCCATGACCACCCGCGAACCAGCTGCGTCCATCACCACCGATGCCATCAAGCGTTTCGGCACCGCTCGGATCGTGCTGTGCGGTTCGCGGGCCGAGGCCTGGACGCCGGTCGTGCGTGGCGCAGGCGGGTGGAAGACCCACATCGTGCCGGCAACCGCCGCGCGCGATGCACTCACGCTCCTGCGTGAGGGTCCGTTCGACCTGATCGTGCTCGACCTCGACGGACTGCGTGCCGCGCGTGCACGGCTGCTGCACACGATCCGCTCGCTGGCGCCGCATGTCGGCATCGTCTGCATCGCGCGGACGGCGGACCGCGACCTGCTGCTGGCCGCCCTGCGCGAGGGCGTGGTCGACGTGCTCAGCGGAGCCGAGAACGAGACGGAGTTCAGGGCCCGCATCGCGATGGGGCTCGAGCAGGGCGTGGCGCGCAGGCTGCGTGAGCGCCGGCTGACGGTGCTCGAGACGGCGTGCCGTCGGCTCAGCCGGGAGCGCGAGACGCTCAACCGCCAGCTCGGCGGCGTCGTCAGCGACCTGGCCCAGGCCCAGGAGCGCACGGAGGAACGCATCGCGCTCGCGAGCGCCGCGGCCGAGCTGCGCGCGATCCTGACGATGGAGAGCGACACCGACGCCATGCTCAAGCTGGCTGCGCAGGCCTTCGTGCTGCGCATGGGCGCCGCCAACTGCGCGGTGTTCGTGGAGCGCGGCGAGGGCCGCTACGACCTCTGCGGCTACCTGCGCGACGATGTCTCGCGCTCGGCGGTCGCGGGCATGCTCGACACGATCGCCGACGAGTGGTGCGCGAGCCTCGCGATGCACGGTGCACCGTTGATCTTCGACGGCACGACGCCGCCGCCCGAGACCTTCCGCCGGCTGCAGGGGCTGCTGCCCGGCCGCGCGGTCTGCACCGTCGCCTGCCGCGAGGGCGCGACGCGTCCTGCGGTGCTGGTCCTCTTCAGGGATGCCGACCGGCCGTTCGCGAACGAACTGGCGCCGCTTGCCGACGCGCTCGGCGAGTCGGTCGCCGCGTGCCTGACGCGGATCCGCCGCATCCACGGCCGCGCGAAGGATGGACACGGGGACAAGGGCCAGGACCACGGCAAGGCAGCCTGATCCACAGGCCGGCCACCGCCGCGATGATCATTGGGGGCCGAGCGCCCACACGGGAGACGCGGCGTTCAGCCGGCGTCAGGTTCGAGCCTGGCCAGGATCGTCACGCCGCCGGTGACGCGGTCGCCGACCTTCACGCGAACCGCCACGGCGTCCGGCCGCGGCAGGATGAGCTCCGTGGTCGAGCCGAACTTGATCAGGCCGAAGCGCTGCGCGCGGTCGAGCCGGTCACCCGGTCCGGCCGCGCAGACGATGTGGCGGGCGATCGCGCCCGAGACCTGGCGCACGCCGATCGGATCCCCCGAATCGCTGCGCAGGCGGACCGTGTTGCTCTCGTTCACGCGCGCGCTCTCCTCGGTGCGCGCATCGAGGTACCGGCCCGGGCGGTGCTCGACCGCCTCGACCGTGCCCGCACAGGGTGCACGGTTGATGTGCACGTCGAGCACGCTGAGGAAGATGCGGACGACCGTCGCGGGGCCGCCGATCGCATCGTGCCAGGGCACGGTGAAGACGGCACTGACCGTGCCGTCGGCCGGGCTGACCATGTCGGCCGGATCCGCGCTCGCGGGGCGACGACCGAGGGGATCACGGAAGAACGCGACCACGCCGAGCCAGAGCAGCGCCGCGACAGCCGTGGCGATGCCCCATTCGCGCAGGCCGTACCTGCTCAGCAGCATCGAACGGTCACTCGGTCGCCTTGCCGATGAAGAAGCCGGCGACGCCGAACACGACGACGGCGCCGGCGAGGCCGCCGACCCACATCATCATGTCGCCCTTGATCATGCCCGTCAGCGTCGGCGTTCCGCCGAGCGACGTGCCGATCGCGATGACGAGGCAGATGGCCAGACTCGCGGCCGCGCCGAGCATGAGCCCGACGGTCGCGCCGCTCCATGCACCGCTGACTTCCTCGGGGACCACGGCTGCACCGACGCCGAACGCGCCGATGGCCGCGGCGGGGGCATCCGCATCGCCGTCGGCGCCGGCGCCGACATCAGCGAAGAGGCCGCTGGCCGCGTTGGGCGCCGACTCGTCGGAGGAGACTTCCTCGAAGAGCTGGAGGCCCATCGAGCTCTCGTCGGCGGCGTCGCGGGTCATGTCGAGCAGGCCGCTGCCCGACCCGACGGTCTCGAGGTTGAGGCCGCTGTCGCTCAGGCCGCCGTCGGCTGCAACGCCCGGGCTCGGTGAGCCGCCGCTGTCGGCCATGCCCATGCTCGGTGCCGCGCCGCTGTCGGCCAGGCCCACGCTCTGGCGTGCACCGCTGGCAGCGCGTCCCGGGTTACTGTCGGCCAGGCCCATGGT
>JBEGNG010000227.1:0-3583 GCA_041182645.1 Planctomycetota bacterium | reverse complement strand
CGGTGGCGCCCTTGGGCTTCTTGCGCTTCTTGGCCTTGCCCTTGGTTGCGGTCCAGGCAGCCCCCGTGGTCTGCGGATCGTCTGGGATCGACCACATCGCCGGGTCGGTGGCCTTGAGCTTGATCTCGCCGCCATGGCCGCGGATCCGCTGTTCGAAGCCGTGCTCGACGAGCGCCGCCCGCAGCTCCTCGACGGTCGCGGGCTGGATCCCCTTGCCGCGCAGGAACTGCACGCCCGCGGCCATGAACGACGCCGAACGCATGGCGCTCGTGAAGCTCGAGGCCCGCAGGCCCATCACGAACGACTTCCATTTCGCCTCGAAGGCATCGACCATGGCCTGCCCGGTCGCCCCGAACGCTCGACCGAAGGCCTGCAGGCTGGGCACGCCGGCGTTGAGGTGCTGCAGGTACTGGTTGAAGTTCGGCTGGTACGTGCCGCCGTCGCCGTAGGCGAGGAACTGGATCATCGACCACGCCTGGTCGTACTGGAGCCGCGCATCGCCGCCGCGCACGTTGGCGCCCCAGGCCTCGTTCGACATGTTGAGCATGGACGCCAGCGGCAGGTGCTTCCCATCCTTGATCGCCTGCTGGATCGACCGGAGGGCCGTCGCGTCGACCTGGCCGATCACGACGTCATCGCCGAGCACCTCGGCCATGCCGAAGAACTCGGCCATGCCCTCGTTCACCCAGATCGGCAGGTCGTTCGCAAAGAACGACCAGGCGACCTGGTGGAACCCCTCGTGCTGGATCACGTGGCGCACCTGCTCCTCGGGCACGCGCTCGGTGAAGAACGCGAGACCGGCGCCGTTGGGGCTGACGAAGAACATGCCGCCCGAACCCGTGCCGTCGATCCCGAAGCGGGAGCGGAGCGTGTTCAGGTAGTCCTGCTGCCGCGCGAACATGTAGACGGCCAGCACGTCGGCCTGGCGACGACGCAGGTGATCGAGCCGGCTCGTGTACTCGCCGTACATCGTGTCCAGGAGCGCCGCGTAGCGGGCCGTGACGGCACGATCGAGATCGCTGCGGATGGCGTAGAAGCGGCTCGGGCGGACCGTGCCCTCGGTCCGGTCCCACCAGGAGGCCTGGGGCACGACTTGGGCCGGCGCAACCGGATCCCACGCCGCAGCATGGGCCGCGACCAACGCGGCCAGCACCGCAGTCACCATGAGGAACCAGCGCGTCGGCACGCCGCGGAGCGTAATGGGACGCACGGCCGGACCAAGGCCTCCTGCCGATATAGTGCGGACTTCCCCCCACGGAACGCCCATGAAGACCCTGCTCATCGCCGCTCTCTCGGTTGCCGCCTCGGCCGCCATCGCCAGCCCCGCGCAGGCCCAGACGCCCACCGCCCAGGAGATGCGCGAGCGCCTCGAGAAGAGCCTGGTGCTCGGCCCGACCGCGATCGAGGAGATGGGCGTGCGTCACCTCTGGCAGCAGAGGCTGCCCCTGACCAGCGGCACCACCGCCCTGCGCGGCTGGATGCGTGGTGACAGCGCGTTCGTGCTCGATTCGCGCGGCGGCATCAGCCGGCTCTCGCTCGGGGACGGGTCGGTGATCTGGCGCAGCGAGGTGCTCGGGCCGCAGGACCGCGTGCTGGGCATCCACCGTGCTCGGCTCGATGGTCGCGACCGCGTCTTCGCGGTGATCGACAGCGAGTTCATCCAGCTCGATGGCACGACCGGCGCGCTCATCAGCCGCAAGCCATCGAAGGAGTACCTCAGCGCCGACTGCGCCGTCGCGTGGCCGTACCTGATCTTCGCCAGCGCCTCGGGCCGCGTGGTGTGGTTCCACGCACTGCTGGGCGTGATCCACCACCAGGGCCTGGTCAACGGTGCGATCCGCGGCACGCCGCAGGTCATCGGCAACGAGATCGTCGCGGCCGGCACGAGCGGCGAGGTCGCGGGCTTCATCAAGGAAGACGCGCGCATGCTGTGGCGGCGCAACATCGGTCCGGTGTTCGGCCGGCTCGCCGAGGACACCGCCGGGGTCTACGCCGCGAGCACGGACCAGTCGGTGTATTGCCTCGATCGCCAGAGCGGCAAGACCCGCTGGAAGTACTTCACCGAGAGCCCGATCACCGGTGACCTCTCGCTCTTCGGCGATGCGCTGCTCGTGCAGGTGCCGTCGGAAGGACTCGTCTGCCTGGCCACCGATTCCAAGGGCAACATGGACGGCGTCCGTCGCTGGGCCACCGACGCCCCCGGCACGATCGCCGGTTCGATCGGGCCCAACATCGTCGTCGTCGATGCGGCATCGCGCATGCTGCGCGTGCTCGAGCTCTCGCGCGGCGGGCTCGTGGCCACCGTGCCGATGGGCGCGGCCAACGACCTCACGATCGGCTCCGGCCGGGACGGCAACCTGCTGGTCGTCGCTTCCGACGGCCGGGTCCAGCTGCTCGAGCCCAAGGGCGCGAAGCCCAAGCCCTCCGGCCTCAAGATCATTCCCGCCGCGAAGCCCTCGGACGAACCGGCCGAGGAAGGCACCGCGGCGGAGGGTGGCGATGAACCCGCCGCCGACGACGCCGGCGAACCCTGAACCCAAGGACCCCACAGCATGGCCAGCCTCGCCCCCATCGACGCCCCCATCGTCGACCATGTCCGCGTCACCCGTGCATTGCTCAGCGTGAGCGACAAGCGCGACCTGGTGCCCTTCGCGAAGGCGCTCGCGGCGCGCGGCGTGGAGCTGGTGTCCACCGGCGGCACCGCCGCAGCGCTCCTGGCGGCGGGCCACCAGGTCCGCTCCATCGATGACCTCACCGGGTTCCCCGAGATGCTCGACGGCCGCGTGAAGACGCTGCACCCTCGCGTGCACGGTGGGCTGCTCGGCGTGCGGACGAACCCCGCGCATGCGGCGAGCATGGCCGAGCATGGGATCGAGCCCATCGACCTCGTCTGCGTGAACCTCTACCCCTTCGAGGCAACCGTGCGCAAGCCGGGCTGCACCGACCGCGAGGCGATCGAGAACATCGACATCGGCGGGCCGAGCATGCTGCGCAGCGCAGCGAAGAACCACGGATTCGTGGCGGTGGTGACCGATCCATCCCAGTACGACGCCGTGGTGAACGAGCTCGCCGCGCACGACGGCTGCACGACGCTCTCGCTGCGCCGCTCGCTCGCGCGCGAGGCGTTCCGGGCCACGGCCTCCTACGACACCGCGATCAGCGCCTGGTTCGGGCGCACGCAGGAGACGGACTTCCCCCCGGTGCTCGAGGGGCGCTGGGTCCGCTGCGAGGAACTGCGCTACGGCGAGAACCCGCACCAGCGCGCCGCGGTCTACCGCGATCCCGATCCACGCGAGGCGAGCGTGGTCGGCGCGCCGCTCCTGCACGGCAAGCCGCTCTCGTACAACAACCTGCTCGATGCCGCGGCGGCGCTCGAGCTGGTGCGTGATCTCTACGACATCGATCCCTCGGCGCACGCGTGTGCCGTCATCAAGCACACGAATCCATGCGGTGCGGCGATCGCCGGCTCGGCGCGCGAGGCGTTCGATCGCGCCTACGGCGGCGATCCGCTGGCGGCCTTCGGCGGGATCGTGGCGTTCAGCCGCGGCGTCGATGCAGCGACCGCGCGCCTGATGGCCGAGGG